>CAMCTP010000031.1 GCA_945878495.1 Rickettsia typhi
GAAGATATGAGCGATGAATTTGACATCAAAGATTCAAGCAATTTTATGCTAAACAATGATTTTGTAGAAAGATTTAAAGAAAATACAAATATAGATTTAGCAGACAAAGGTTGTACGCTAAGTCCATCTGAATCTACCATGGATATGGTGGTAAAATTTTTAGAATCAAAAACGGTTGAAAAATTAAATTCCGATATTATCAAACATGGTGGTGAAACAATATCATCTGTGGTAAAAAATATTATGCTTTCGACTCTTGATGAAGCTTGGAAGGCTCATCTTTCATTTGTTTCATCAATCAGAGAAGGTATCCACCTAAGATCTTATGGGCAAAAAGATCCGCTTAACGAGTATAAAATGGAATCATACAAAAACTATGATGTATCGATAAAAATGATAAATGCTATAACATTGAAGAAAATTCTAGCTTTTGAGATTAACGAATATAGTGAGTAATTATGTCAATTATTGTGCAAAAATTTGGCGGAAGTTCTGTTGCGAATGTTGAGTGCATACAGAATGTCGCAAAAATAATTAAGGCTGAATTTCAAAAAGGCAACAAGGTTATTGCGGTTGTATCGGCGATGTTTGGTACAACGGATAACTTGATATCATTGTGTGATTCTATCCACAAAGCAAGTGATAAAATGTCGGCAAGCGAGTATGATGCGGTGATTTCGAGTGGAGAGCAAATATCAGCAGGCTTGGTTGCAATGGCATTAATAAATAATGGAATAAAAGCAGTATCAATGAATGGCTGGCAAATTGGGTTGAAGACTGATGATTCATATTCTAAAGCGAGAATTTTAGGTTTGGATAATAAGGAGGAAATTTTACAAAAATTGAATAATGGTTTTGTCGTGGTTGTTCCTGGTTTTCAGGGGATATCTTCTGAACAAAGAACGACAACTCTTGGAAGAGGTGGCTCGGACGCATCTGCAATAGCAATTGCTATATCAATTGGCGCAGAGAGATGCGATATATACAAGGATGTAAAAGGAGTATATACCACAGATCCAAGAATTTGTGAAAATGCAAGAAAAATTGATCATTTATCACACGAGGAAATGCTGGAAATGTCGTCAACCGGATCAAAAGTTCTGCAAACAAGGGCGGTTGAAATGGCAATGAGGCATAATTTTCCGATTAATGTTCGCTCTACATTTGATTTATCAGATTTAGGAACGATAATTTCGGGTGAAAAAGTTAAAAAAAATGATATAATATCTGGAATATCTCATACAGCAAAAGAGTTATTATTCTCAATTAATAGAATCTCTAATTTTAAGGACTTTTTTTCGATTCTACTAGAATCTCTAATACTGCACAATATAGAGATTGATATTTTGGTCACAAATGAGTATCAAGATGGTGATAAATCTTTTGGTGATATATCATTTTCCTTGTTGCTAACTGATTTACATAGACTGAAAATTGTCATTGATTCAATGAAAAAATTATTCTCTTTTGAGACAAAAATAAATGATGATGTTGTAAAAATATCAATTGTTGGCAGCGAGATAAATGAGTACAGCGGTATTGCTGGAAGACTTTTTAAAGCACTCGGCAAGTACAATGTTCCGGTTTTATCAATTGGGTCTTCACCGATTAAAATTTCCACAATAATACCTGCTCATTTTTCAGAATTTGCAATTAAAACGATTCATGATGAATTTTTTAAATAACCATGGAAAGCCAAAAAATTAACAATATAGAGGTACGCAAAAAACAGTCTCGAATATCGATAGTTGGAGGAGATATATCGGATATTTTTGATCGTATTGGTGATTTAAATATTGACATTATCTCAAAAAATAATACAGAAGGCTCAAATATTATTGTATTGAGTTGCAATAATGATGTTGCAAATATGATAATTGAGGCTGTAGCTGGAGATTTTTCATGTACGAAAATTGATAATCTAACAAAAATATCAATTACAGGAATAGGGATAAAAAATAATACCAAGATTTTTTACGGAATTCTATCTGCTTTGAATGAAATAAATATAAAAATATTTACTCTAGAGACGTCCGAGGTAAAAATATCAGTATTGATAAATGAGAATGACCAAGATTTGGCGGTAAAAAAAATAGCCGAACTTGATTTCTCTAAATTTTAGATATATCACTAACGATAGAAATGACGCTATTTTCAATGGCATCGGATATTTGCTCAAGTTGTTTTAGCTCATAATTTGAGAATTTTGATAATACCCAATCTGATATTTCGTAGTTTATATTTTCCGGCCTCGAAACTCCAATTCTTACTCTGTGGTAGTTTTTGCCAATTGATGAATCGATCGATTTTAAGCCGTTATGTCCTGCATTTCCACCTCCTTGTTTTGTTTTAAATGAACCAAATTCTAGATCAATTTCATCGTGAACGATGATGACTTTTTCGGCTGGTATTTTGTAAAAATTGCAAATCGCTGATACGCTTTTTCCGGATAAATTCATATAGGTTGTTGGTTTGGCAAAAATTATTTTTGAAGAACAAATTTCCCCCGTAACCACCATCGCATGATGTTTATTTGTGTAGGATTTTTCATTACAGTGCTTTGATGCAAGATAGTCAATCATCATAAAACCCGCATTATGTCTGGTTTTATCGTATTCATTTCCAATATTCCCAAGTCCGCAAATCAGTATCATTATTTTACAACTTCATTTTGACCAACTCCCCACAGAGATGCTCTGCCTATCCATCCTGCTAGATTTTTTTCAGGGATTTTTATCCTGCAAAATGTAAGATTGCATTTTTCTAGAATTGCAATTTCTGATTTTTTAATCTCTCCAACAGATGTTGAATTTTCCGATGGGAAGCGAGTAATTTGATGATTTGCTTTCATTATTATGGTTCTATATTTAGCATTTGAATTGACAAGATTTACCCTTAGCCATCCTATATTGTCCTGATAATCTTTGACCATGTACCAATTATCGATTCTATGTATTATTGATAATGGCATTTTGGTTTTATCGTAGGATCTGATAACTTTATATTCTTCTCCAGGTCCGTTTCTAATATTTACAATTTTTCCTTTCAACGAAACAAATTTTTTTAGTTCATCGTCGGATTTGGCATCGCAGGCTAATAAAAAAATAGAGATAATGATTGTTGGAATTACTTTAAATAGCATTGGTTTGCAATATGTTTTTTAGTGAATCTTTGAGTGTTAATATATTTTTCAGGATATTTTTCTTAAGTTTTTTGTTGTACTCTATTTCAAAATCAGATCTATTTTTAATTATTTCCGAGTCAGTTTTTGATATTTTTTCGTTTTGTGGAGTGGATTTTCTTATTTGCTTTTCTTTGATTGAATCATTCTCCACGAGTTTTAAAATTCCGCTTATTTTGATACCTTTGTCGTACATCATATTTTTAATTTTCATGAATTCTGATATGCAGAATGAGTCGTAGTATCTCGTTGTACCTTTGTCGTGTTTTGATGCTATATGTGGAAAGTTTTTTTCCCAAAATCTTATGGTGTGGGTTTTTACACCAACTAATTTTGCAACTTGTCCTATTTTAAACAGCATGATAACAAAGAATCCATATATGATATTTGTATTTTGATTATAAAAATCAAGTATTTTTTACGCTGGGATAGAAGTAAGAGTCAAGCATTTTTGCCTGATCTGTGAATTGCTTTGCTATGGAATTATTCACAATGGAATATAATTGCTGGAATTTACTGTTATAAAATAATACACCAAAATTCAGCTTTAGAACATTAAGAGCTAGGCTATTTTGCTCTGCAATATCCTCACGTGTTGTGTAAAAATCTTGGTCAGATTCTGTAGTTTTTGCTGTTGCATAATTTAAGTTTGATGCAAATGTTGTATCTCTGTCTTGTGGGTTGTTGAATCCTATTGCTGCTGATATAATTTCATGATTTCCGCAGCTTAAATACCCAACTATATTATATCCAGAAGCCGAAGTGAAGCCTGTTTTATGAGCTTTAATACATTTATAGTTTCTGGCAATTTGATTTCTTGATGTGTATTTTTGATAATTTAAGATAAAATTATTTGAATTTATCATACCTAGATATCCGGCGTGATTTTTTACAAAATTTTCCATTAGCTTTACTATATCCATGGCATTTGAATATTGATCTGAATTATGAAGTCCTGTTGGATTTGCGAAATGTGTATTTTGAAGACCAAGGTCTCCGGCTTTTTTATTCATAATTTCAATGAATGAATCAATATTTTCGCCTCCTACATGATATCCAAGAGTATAGGCGGCATCATTCGCTGAAATTCCTGACGCAAGCATAATCAAATCTTTTATTGCGATATATTGTCCAGCTTTAAGATTTGCATTTGTCTTTGGTTGATTTGCGGCTTCAGTTGGAACTATGACTTTATCATATAACGAAAATTGACCACTTTTAATGGCATCTATCACCAAATAGATTGTCATAATTTTTGTCAATGATGCTGGATATATTTTTGCAAGTTCATTTTTTGAGCTTATAATTTCTTGAGATTTTAAATTGTAGGAAATATAAGATGATGAGTACGCATTTGTTTTGAGAAATAGAATTGTTAGTATTAGCGTTGTAGCATTTGCAAGATACTTCATATTTTTTTACGATTTTTTTGACTCTTGCTAAGTACTCTTTTAAACCTTTCGCTTGTTTCGGTTTTATTTCCCGTGAACTGTTTTGCTTTGTGTGCAAAGGGATTTTCTGATTTTTTAAGCGTAAATCTTATTGGCACGCCATAGATATGGAATTTTTTTCTGACTTCGTTTTCAATAAAATTTTGATAATCTTGATTAACGCCTTCGATTGAGTTGGTAAATATGCATATATGAGAAGGTCTGGTTGATACTTGGGTTGCATATTTAATTTTCACCTCATGACCTTTATATCTCGGCGGAGGATTGGATTGTGTAAGTTCACGAATGAATGTATTTAATTTGTGAGTATTTATTCTTTTTGACCACATTTGATTCATTGCAATGCAGTCGTTTAGTATTTGATCGATGTTTTCGTCAAATTTTCCAGAGATTGTAAAAAATGGCAGACCTTTTACTTTAGGGAAGGTTGACTCGATAAATTCCTCAAGGTGTTTGATGGCATTTTTTCGTTCTTTTTCTGTTAATAAATCCCATTTATTTAGAACGATAACCAAGCCCCTTCCTTCATTGATTGCGTATCTTGCAATTTTTAAATCTTGAACCCCAAAGGCATTTTGTGCATCCATGCAAAGAACTGCCACACTGGCAAAATCAATTGATGTAAATGCACTTTGAACTGCGAATTCCTCGATTTTATCATCAATATTTAGTCTTTTTCTAATTCCGGCGGTATCAACCAAATCTATGGTTTTTTCTTTATATAATATTTCGTAATGTATTGAATCTCTTGTCGTTCCGGCTGTTTCATTAACAATTGATCGTGTTGATCCAACTAAATTATTGAAAATTGTTGATTTTCCGGCATTAGGTCTTCCAACTATTGCAATTGAGAGTCTGCTTAACTTGTCGATATATTCTTTACTTTCTTGATCCATTTTTATCGCCTCCGCTATATTGACTCCATATCTAGCCGTATACCTATCTTTTATCGTGTCGGATAAGTCAAAAAATCCTATTTTATGTTCAGCGGAAAATATAACAATATGTTTAAATCCAAGTCGATTTACCTCACCCTCAAGCTCTTCATCAATTCCAGCCTCACATTTATTGCAAACCAGTATTACCTCTTTATTTAATTTTCTTAATTTTGCAGCAAAAGATATATCAAGCTGATTTAAAGATTGCCTTCCATCTATAACGAATAGTATAATTTCAGCATCAGACATTGCCTCAATGCCTTGATCTATCATTGATGCCGATAGTTCATCCGTTTTTGTATTATCAAATCCGGCAGTATCTATAAGTTTTAATTTTAGCCCATGAAATTCGCATATGGTTTCTACTCTATCTCTCGTAACCCCCGGTGTATCCATTACTATTGACAGATTTTTACCTGCAACTTTATTGAAAATCGTTGATTTTCCAACATTCGGTCTGCCTGTAATTGCTATTTTAATATACATATTGTTTTCTACTATGCTAATTAATAGAAAGATAATTTTTATTTGCAATTAAATAAAAATATAACTTACTTGGTACAGAATATTAGCGAAATAATGAAAAAAATAAACTACAAAAAGCTATTTTTTATTGGATGTTTATCGATCTTATCAAGTCCACCGATTAACTTTTTCCCGATTTTATTCTTCATAATACCGTATTTTTTTACCGCTGTAAATAATGCAAAATCATCAAAAGATGTGGCAAAAATTACATTTGTTTTTGGATTTGGGTACTATCTTGGCTTGGTTCATTGGATATCAATTTCAATGCTTTCGGATATAAAATACGCTATATTGTTGCCAGTTTCTTTAACGGTAAATCAGGCTTATTTCTCGGGATTTCTTGTTTTTACAATGTATATTTATAGTAAAATTAAGCCAAAAATTCAGCATGAATTAATGCAAATTTTATGCTTTGCGATCATGTGGATTATTCATGAAAAGCTGAGATCGGGATTATTTTTCAAATTCCCATGGTGGACAATTGGCATGAGTGTTTCAAGCATTTTAGAATGGGTTCAACCGCTATCGATAATAGGCGTTGGGATATTCGGTTTTTCTATATTGTTATTGTACTTATCGCCAATTGTCGCATTGTCGAAAGTTCCAAAATTTGACAAGGTTTTTGCATTATTTTTAATTTTTGCCGCAAATGTATCTTTTTTGACTTATGGTCATTTTAGGTTAAAAAATCCATCAGAAGTTGACGATTTAAGCTTCAATATTATCGCAGTACAAACGAATTTTACTCAATATCAAAAAAGAGAAGATGCAGTTCGATCTATGGATGTGCATTATAATTTAACGAAATCTGCCATTGAATCTGTAAAAAACAATAAGCCGAATTTGGTTGTTTGGGCAGAAACATCAGTTCCTTATGCGATTGACAGCAAGGATGATTTTAAAAATGATGATTATTTCAAGGGAATTAGAGAGCTTCTTGGAAAGAATGATATAATGATATTTGGTGGAACGTCAATCTCTGGAGATGACTATATGAATTCAGCATTTATGATTGATAAGTCGGGTTTGAAAAAAAAATATGATAAGGTAAATCTTGTGCCTTTTGGAGAATACACGCCGATTATTCCTTTTAAACTCGACTATCTTCCATCGATGAAGGCTGGAAAAGATCGTCAATCTTGGCAATTGTTCGACAAGACATTTGTTCCACTGATTTGTTATGAGGTTTTGTTTGATGGAAATGTAAAAAAAATGCACCCGGATTTTATCGTAAATATTAGTAATGACGGTTGGTTTGGAAAAAGCATAGGACCTCATCAGCACATGATGCACGCAAGGATTTCAGCAATTAAAAATCACGCAAATGTTATAAGAGTTGCTAATACTGGAAGCTCTGCCTTGATCGATAAATATGGAAGAATCGTTGGAGATGTACCTAGGTACAAAGAAGGATTTGGCATTATAACAATATAAAAAAATAGCCAGCAGATTCATACAAAACTGCCGGCCTAGCGATTAATATCTAGATATTAATTATTTCCCTTCAACTATTACGCAGCTTTTTGTGAATAGAACGAATGGGTAGTTTTTCAATTTCACAGAAGAAACTTCATTGATGTGATTTTCTTTGCTAATTTTGTCTACATTAGCATACTCAGAGTTCATTGGAGCTAACCAAAGAGGTGCATAAGAGCATGAAGTAGCAGTTTTAGCTGGCGTGCTATGATTGCTTTTTGATGGCATTACTGTATAGCTACAGCTTGCTAGCATCGCAGAAGCAACGAGGGGGAAAATTAAAGATTTTTTCATAAAAAAAAGAAATACTAAGAATATATAGTCCAAAAAAAATATAAAGCAATAGCTTTGGTAAGTTTTTTTAGAAATTTAATTTACGGTGTTGATTTATTTGATTGGGAGTATTAATGGCTTTTGGTGGAACTTTTATTTCTGTGATTATGAATTTAACATATTTACCTCGATCGTTTGTTAAAATTCCATCGGCAATAAATTCTTTGTTCGCTAATCTTTTTGCACCTTTGTAATCTTTCGGAAAAATTACATTAACTGGATCTTTCTGGCTATATCTTTGATCTTTAAATTTGGCAATAGCGGTAATTTTGTTTATTTTTTCGTTGCTTGCATCTTGATTTTGCGTTTCTGTTTTTTTAATTTCTGCAGATATTATCTCCATTGTCAACATTTCCACCTCTTCTTCTATTTTACCTTCTGGAATTTCTTGGATATTTTTCCGATCAAGGTTGTATGTGTAATCGTATTTATCGATTCCATCTTTTCTCGTTCCAATTTCTATTGTGTTACCATGAAATATTTCATTAAGATTGTTTCTAATGATCAAATAATCGGTGCTAATGCTTTTCAAAGCTTGTAAACACAACGGCTGTGTAAATTACAGGCTCTCTAATCTTTTTTATGACAGAAATTATACTTCCTTTTTCAATTTCAATTTCAGGGCTTTGATTTTCATTTAATTTTGTGAGAAGTTGATTCAGATTTTCAAAATATGCGGCAATTTGCTTTCCAGTAAGAGTTTTACCTATTTTTTCAGGATCGTATTCAAGTTTGATTATTACGCTACTTCCCACTCAATTTACTAAACATCGCCTCACATTCTTTGTATTTGATTGCCAATCGGCGTGGACCGTATTCAATGGAGTCTCTTTTTTTAATGTGAGTTCCTCGAATAGAAAATAGTGAGGCATTGTTCTTCAGGGTTTCGAATATAACATATCCTGCCGCCGCGGCATCTGTATTTTGAGGATTTTGAATTGCTGATAAGAATTGCATTCCAAGGGTTTTTGAGTTGAATGCCATGATTTTAATTTCATATCCATTGTGATAAAAATCAATTTTAGGTCGCTCTGGTAGGTTTAAACTTTCAACCAAAGCCTTTATACTTCTACCGATTGTTGCTATTTGTTCATCGAGAAATTGATGATTACACTTAATATTTATTTCGACAACTTCACGCTGGGTTCTTTGTTTTTCATTTTTTTGATCCACTTATTACTATAAAAATTTTGATATTCTATGATGTATGACCTCGGTTGGAAGTGCCGATATTATAGCTCCAAGTGCGGTAGAATTTGTACAACCTATTAGCATTGCCCTAAATACAGGTCCGGCTTCTGGAAATTTTAAATTATTTTCTTTTAAGAAGTTAGACCAATCATCCTTAAAATTTGAGAAATTTTCACAGCCTGTAAAATGGGTGGCAATTTTTTTTGCAATCTCATTTCTCTCCTCTAAAATGGTGATTGCATCTTGTTCCATTTCGGTATCTTGATGGATGTATTTTTGAGCATTTTTCGCAATATCGATAATATTGTTATTCTTTTTTAACTCTGGTAAAATGATTTCAAGAATGTCGATTTGTTCTTTTGAAATAGATATTTTATCTATATTTTCTATTTCTTTTATCAATTGAGAACTTGATAAGCCCTGAATAAAATGTAGGTTTATATTGTATAGTTTTTGCATATCAAATCTTGCTGGACTTGATACAACATCCTCTAGTTTAAATTTTTCAACAGCCATTTGTTCGGTGATTATATCGGATCCGCAGCTCCAGCCAAGGCTTAATAAATACATTTTTAATGCCTCAGGTAAGATGCCAAGTTGTGCGTAATCTGCGACTGCAACGGCATTTCTTCTTTTTGATAATTTTTTCCCGTCTTCGCCGTGAATGAGTGGTATATGAGCAAAATTTGGTAATTCGACACCAAGAGCCTTGTATATAACCATTTGTTTTGGTGTATTACTCAGGTGATCGTCTCCTCTGATAACATGAGTTATTTTCATATCCATATCATCAACCACAACTGCGAACATATAGGTCGGAGTCCCATCTGATCGCAATATTATAAAATCGTCAAGTGTTGAGCTATCGAATTCGATTGAGCCTTTTATTACATCATTAACGATGATTTTTTCATTTGGTATTTTAATTCTAACAACAGGGTCGATATTTTTTGGAATTTCGAGATTAGAATCCATCCATTTTCCATCATATTTATACCCAATGCCATTATTTTCAGATTTCTCTCTTTTTTCGTCAAGCTCTTCTTTTGTATCGTATGCGTAGTATGCCAAGCCATTTTCTATCAATTTTTTTGCCAACTCCTTGTGTCGGTTTTGATTTTTTGATTGAAAAACCACCTCTTCATCTGACTTGATACCAAGCCAATTTAGACCATCGAATATCGCATCAACAGAGGCTTGAGTTGATCGTTCAAAGTCGGTATCTTCAATTCTAAGTAGGAATTTTCCGTTATTCGCTTTTGCAAAAATATAGTTGAACAATGCAGTTCTTGCACCTCCTATGTGAAGCATTCCAGTTGGCGATGGAGCAAATCTAACTCTGATCATGTTGTTATAAAATTAATCTGAAAATTTTGAATATTTTTGCCTGCAGATTTTTACCGCTTCAATAAGATTTTTAAATCCCTGCTCTGTATCTATTTGAGAGCTTTTAAATAATGAATCGTATGTGATCCATATTTTGTCGAAATCAAAAGATCTAATTGCAAGTTTCAGCGTATCGTGCATGTCTTTTGTACTAGGAATATGGTACGAAGTTGGATCGTACAAGCCTATTGCAATATTCCCATTATATCTATAGCTTGA
>CAMCTP010000032.1 GCA_945878495.1 Rickettsia typhi
ATTTTTTTACTCTTGGCTAGGTCGTCAAGAATCATTTGATGATACAGTTGTTTTGTTTTATATATAGCAATCCACAATTTCATTTCAGCCGGTGAAAGTTTTATCCCACCTAGGGATGGCATATAAGGCACGCCTATGCTTGACATCGCCTCCAAGAAAAGCTTGGCGATTTTGATACACAATGACAAATTTTCACGACCTCTATTTATTACGGATAATTGTCTTGCATTAATTCCTATATTTCTTGCAAATTCCGTGCCGAGCAATTTGTTCATTACCTTGTTTCTAAAGAGGCGAATTTTTTGCTGTAAATTTTTGTTTAGCTCTCTTTTTCGATCAACCGCAGATTGAAGTACAAGATAACGCTCCCGAGATCTTTGTTCAACTTTTTGCTTTTCATAATCCATTGTGTTCATTTTTTAAGCAATGATTTGTATATTTCATATTCCGCATGGCATGTTTTTTCAACATCGTAGTTATCTTGATAGAATTTCGCTATTGCAATTTTTTTCTCTGCATCATGATGAATTTTTAGATTCATGATTTCGAATATTTTTCTAGACATAGCTATTTCGTCATTTGGCTGAACAAGAAAACCGTATGGATTTGATTTCATTATATCGACAGGATTTCCAATCGCAGTCGTAAGAACTATGCATCCCATTGATCCAGCTTCTATTATCACTTTGCCGAAAGATTCGGGCTTGATTGACGGTAATATAACCAAATCACTTATTGCGTATATGGCTGGCATGTCTTCTACTTTTCCGGTAAAGTGTATTTTTTCCTCCATTTTATTTGCCAAGATTAGCTTATCGAGATCTTTCTTGAATTTTATCTTTTTGTCAAAATCTCCAACAAAATAGCAAACAAAATCAACATTTTTCATTATGGTTAAAACCTTAATAAGCTCTTTGTGACCCTTTCCGCTGGATATTCTTGCCGGTACACAGATTGTAAATTTTCCATCCGGAAGTCTTATTTTATCGGCCATTAGCGATATTCTTTGAGATGTAACTTTTTCTCTGGAAAAGTTTGAAATTTGCACGCCACGCTTGATGACAAAAATATTTTTTTTGCCAATCGTTCTATAGGTTTGCATGATGTGATTTTTTAAAAAATCAGATACAGCTATTACCGCATCGCCTTTGAGCATTATTCTGTTGTACATTTTTTTAAACAGTCCTTTTACTCCATAAGCTGCATGAACGGTTGTGACAAGTTTGAATTTAGCTTTATTTTTCGCAAGATAGCAGCTCCAAGCAGGGGCACGCGAGTGAACGTGAACTATGTCGATTTTTTTTTGATTACAGAATTCGGCTATAATTTTTGAGTTTTTTATTATATTGTACGGATTTTTACTCGATAAATTGTGTTTGATATGTTGACATTTTTTATGCATCAGAGATTGCATCCATCCACCGCTTGACATGATAAAAATTTCATCATTTGGATATTTTTTGGCTATGTAATCAGTTATTTCTATGACACATCTTTCAACGCCTCCCGAATTTAATGCTGGTAATACTTGTAAAATTCTCATAGATTTATGGTAAATTGAATGTCTTTAGTTATTAAATTTTTGACTTGAAATTGGTTATTTTTTTCCTCATTTTCACCAATAATGCATATTAAATCAAAACCTCTTTCCGTAGCATGTTTGATGCTTTTTGATAGATTGTTATGGTTAAAAATTTCAGTCGCATGAGATGAAATTGTAGTATGTATTTTATTTTGAACCCTAAATACCGTTGATAGATTTTTTTCTTCAAATGCTATTAATGCAATTTTTTTGGATTCTTGAGAGTTATATTCGATGAGTTCCATTAATCTTTCAACGCCACTTGCAAAACCTATTGCAGGTATGTCAATTTTGTTTTCTGAAATTTGAGATATCATTTTATCATATCTTCCTCCACCTATTATTGCTTTTTGTGATTTAGATTTTAAATCTTCTCCCGTGAACTCAAAAACCATATCTGTATAATAATCGAGACCCCTGACAAGATTATTTTCAAGGGTAAAATCTACATTTAAAGAAGTTAATGTTTCAAGAATTTTATCAATATTTTGCCTTGAATTATCTGTGTAGAAATTGGAAATTGGCTGGACATCAGACGAGATTTGTTGATCATTTTCGTCTTTTGAATCCAGTATTCTTAATGACTTTCCAGACTGCAATCTTTTTAAACTATCCGCTGAAAGTTCATTTTTGCGCTTATCGAAATATTCATTTAAGTAGTTTATGTAATCTATTTTGCAGTTTTCTCCACCTATAAAATTCAATTTTAGATTGAAATTTTTGATATTTAAAGCTTGTAAAATATTTGACGCAATTAACAGAATTTCAACATCAAGATCATAAGAGTTTTTACCAAATACCTCGAAATTAATTTGGTTGAACTCTCTGTATCTGCCACTTTGCTGTCTTTCGTATCTAAACAAAGGTCCGTGAGAAAATAGCTTTATGGGCATTTTAGATCTATTTAGTTCATGATTTTCACAGAAAGATCTAACGACTCCGGCTGTGAATTCAGGCCTCAAGGCTATATCCTCTCCACCTTTATCGAGAAATTTGTAAATTTCTTTGCTAACTATATCGGTATCATTTCCTATATTTCTTTCGAAAAGCTCACTTTTTTCAATGATAGGAACTTTTAAATAATGAAAATTATGCTGATTTGCCATGGATTTTGCCGCATTGATTACTAATTCAAGCTTTGCAGCTGAGTCGTAAAAAAAATCTTGCACTCCTCTGATTGATTTCATATAATTAAAATTTATTTTCCGAACCTTTGACAAGTCTTTTTATATTTCCTCTATGGGTGTATAAAATGATAGCCATAGTCGTGAATGCAAAAGTTATGGTTATATAATCTCTAGATGCTAGTGCTATGATAAATCCCGTAATAATCGATATTATTGTCGATAGTGATGAGTATCTACTTATTACGAATACAGCTATCCAGCAGGCAATTATCGCTGTTGCTATTGTTGGAGAAATTGCGAAAAATGATATCAACGTTGTAGCAAAGCCTTTACCGCCTTTAAATTTGCAAAAACATGAATATATATGTCCCAAGATACCGGAAAGCAAAACAAGAAATACAAGATCTTGATCTATGAAATTT
The DNA here is from genome assembly GCA_945878495.1 of Rickettsia typhi. Lineage (GTDB taxonomy): Bacteria > Pseudomonadota > Alphaproteobacteria > Rickettsiales > Deianiraeaceae > CAMCTP01. The sequence goes on from CAMCTP010000032.1 coordinate 3,132, forward strand.
TTTGCAATTAATGCAGGAACCAAAGCTTTTAGTCCATCTAATAAAAATGTCAAAAAAGCCCAAAATTTACCACAGGATCTTGCTACATTTGTTGCACCTATATTTCCAGAACCTACCGATCTAAGGTCAACATTTTTTAATTTAGCAATTATTATACCAAATGGAATCGAGCCAAATAAATATGATATTGCGCAGAAAAATAGTAAAATTAACATCATCGTGATAAAAGTTTAATTATGGTAATAAATCCGGTAAAAGCGATAACATAGACAACTGGCTGAATTTTAAATATTGATTTAAAAGAGCTTTCTTTGTTGTCATTAACGATTGCTTTAATCGTTTTTATATCGTTTTTTAATAGATTTGAAGCATTCTCAATTAAGTTGTTTATGCCGGAAGATGTCGCTTCATAGACAGTTGCGAATGAAGATGCAGATCGATAAAGTAAAATATCTATTTTGTTTAGATGCGGACTTTGAATCTCGTTTTGATCTTTTTTAAGCAATTTTAAACCCAGAAAAACAAGCATGAAGTAAAATATCAAACGAAATAACCATTCATTAAAATTAAGATTTTTTATTTGAAAATTGTAGCACAAAATCCCCACAATAATGAGAGAGATACAAAATTTATAATATATGCTAAATGGTATTATTTTCTCAGAATTACCGCAAGGTATTTGGTTTTTAAAATTTTTGTAATTCTGTATCGATATTATTACCAGAACTATATTTGACAATATATAAAAAGATGTTGCAAAGTATGATGAATCCAAAGTCATACTTGTTGATGGGCTGAGGATTGGTAGATTAGAAACAAACAAAAGAGATACCATGTAGGCAAGTATGTAGGAATTATCAATTTTTTCGTTATTTTTATGTCTAAATAAAACCTTTGTAACAATTGAAAGAAGAAACACCGATATCAAAGAAGACCTTGCTTGAGCAGAGTATGATATAACCTGATCAATCGAAGAATTCTTGCCTAAGGATCCAATAAATGACGCAAAAACTATCATCGATATAAAGAAGATAGATTTAACTATTGATTTTGATTTTATGCCATAGTATGTCGAGTATGATAGGGTTAAAATTGATATAATGGTATTAATTTTAACAAATTGACTTGATTGGAAAAATGATTGCTTTAAGATGTAGGTTTGTAAAATCAAACAAAGGCATATAATCGTGGAAATTGATTGTAAAATTGCAAGTGTTCTGTAGTTATTATTATCCATTTTTGTTACGTTTGAGAAAATTGGCAATATAAATAGATGCAACATACATCCAATTGTTATTAAAAAAGAGTATTCAATTGAATAAAGACCATAGGATATGGCAACATAAGATAAAGCATTTACAGCCATAACTCTTGTTCCCGATAAAACATCCTGAACGATTGAAATTGATATAATTGTATGAGCGACTAGATAGAGCATTAGAGATATTTCTATACCACTTGCAGAGGAAGAGAAAGGCATGGAGTAAATCCCAGCAAATAAAAGAATTGATATAAATCGCATTCTTTTAAAAACACCTTCACCAAATGATATTGATGTATATATAATTATTGCAATTAATGCAAATGATTTTGTTTCTGAATTGATCGATAAAAATCCAAAATTTGATACATCTGAAAGTGATAAATTAATCGATGGTACGATTGTTGCGTGAGAAATGGAGAATAATATTACAAAAATCGCCACAAAAGCTTGCAGTATGTATTTTACATCAATTTTTTTGACGAAAATCTGTATTAAAACTGATGTTATAAAACAAAATAAATGTGTTATTATCGGAATTTTTAGCAATTTTATTATTAAATAACAGTCAAATTATTATAAAATACTAGAAAATTAAATACAAGTTTTTATTATTGAAAAATGGTTTTTTATGTTTGCTTTTTTATACAATAAATGATTCAATATCTGGAGCAATATATTGACCGTATTTCCAATATAGAAAGAAAGTCAAGAAATACGATAAAAGCTTACAGAGCTGATGTGATTCAGTTTATTGAATATTTTCAAAAGTCCGAAAAAGTGGATCTAAAATTTGAGAAACACGATATGTTGGATTTTTTGCATGACCTAAGAAATCAAGGTATTTCTCATAGAAGCATAGCACGAAAGATTTCAGTTTTAAAGGATTTTGCCAATTTTTTAATTGATTCCAAAATAGCATCGGAAGATAATTTATTTGGTTTGATAAGTTTATCTAATCCAAAATTTGATAAAGTTTTACCAAAGATTATTGATTTTGAAACATTTTGCAGCGTTATTGAGTTCATCAAAACTGACAGCTTATTTTACAAAAAAATATGGCAAAAAAAACGAGATATAGCATTAATATGCCTTCTTTATACCTCTGGAATGCGTATATCGGAGGCTTTGAGCATTGAAAAAAAAGATTTCTTGCAAACGACTGAATTCATCCAAATCAAAGGTAAGGGCGGTCGTTATAGAATGTCACCAATACTCGATATTGCGAATATTGAAATCAGAGATTACTTGGAGCTATGTCCGATAGATAGAGATTTTTTGTTTATTTCAAACAATGGCTCGAAATATTCGGCAAGAATTTTTCAGAAAAATTTAGAAAACATACGCCGAACTCTTAATATAGGAGAGTTTTTAAGCCCTCATTGCTTGCGTCATTCATGCGCAACGGAGCTACTCAAAAATGGCGGACAGATTAGAATTATACAGGATTTACTTGGTCATGCAAGTTTAAAAACAACCCAACTTTATACTCAAGTTGCCAAGAATCAAATTTTCACTGATTACATCAAGATAATGAATGACTAAAAATCACTTGATTGCATCAATTTTTCGTTATATATTATCAAATATATCATAGACCATAAATCCATCAAAAGCATCAGATTTTATCTTTTCTTCGATGTAATCTTTTAATTTAACCTCTACAACTTTGTCACCAAGTTTAGCATGATATAAATAAACTGCATCGTTTCTAACAACCATAAATCCAAGATGTGAAATGTCAACATCGCTTGCTATTGCAGTTCTTATTGCTTGTAGTTTTTGTTGGGACGGAAGAAACCCGATTATGAATATTTTATTCATAAATTTTTGCTTAATGTAATTTTCATCGTAGCTTGGGAATGCTGCGTATGACATTCTTAAGATTTCTGGTTTAACTTTGATGTTTTTCTTTTTAAATACTTTCTCGAAAAATGCCGAACGATTTATCTCTACCGTTCGTGTTGTTAGTGGCTTGTTTGTAATTGAGTCGGTAATATTTTTGAAATATTGTGGCTGTTGTGAAAAATGATCTGCAATTGCAAAGTGTCTTCTTTGCTGAAATTTTACAATAGAATCATAGTACCCTAACTCTTTGATTGTCGATATAAAATCTTCATAATTTTCCGCTTTTGAAAATGCTAATACGCTGTCAACAAATGTTACACAATCAAATCCATCAAGATTATATATTTTTCTTTCTGATGTTGGGCTTGCTTTATATGGATGATCTTTGAAATGTTCGATATAGTATATCGATCTTTTGTTATATTGTATATTTGGCTTTGAGCAAGATACAGCAGATATAAGTGCTAGTATTGATAAATAAATCGTTTTATTTATTGCCATCTTTGTATAAAAAATTAATTCTTTTGATAAACATGTCAATTGTTTCTAAAGATACATTGGAGATAATATTTTGCAAGCGTTTTGTCAAAATTGCCAATGGAGTTTTTATTGATATATCAAATTTTACACTTGTTGAATCAGCGTTGCTTTGATTGACTGTCCATTTTGCATCAAAGCTAAATTGTAAAAATTTCGATCCGGACATAAATACCGTAGATTCCGATTTTTTAACATCACAGTCGAATGAATATTTGAATATGCCATAATTAATCAAAACTTTTGTTGATATTATGTCATCTGTTTTTGATTTTAAGTCAACTTTACACCATGGTATAAATTCGCTATATTTGCTAACATCCAGTATTACGGATAAAATTTTTTCTTTACTAAATGGTAGGTTTTTTTCAATCTCAAAATTGATCACAATCAAGAGAATGAATTTCCACAACCGCATGAACTTCCGGCATTTGGATTTTGTATTTTAAAGTAGGATCCGCTAACTTCATCAACAAAATCAAGCATTCCGCCAGATAGCATTTCAAGAGTAACTTCGTCAAGTACAGCTATAGATTTTTCATCGCATTTGATTTCCATATCGCCTTCTTCGATTTCTTTTGTCATGGCAAGGTGATATTTAAATCCAGAGCATCCGCCGGAATAAACAGCTATTCTAAGCATTAAATCTTGATCATTTTCCAGCGATCTAAGATGTTTTATTCTATCGATTGAACGTTGAGATAGAGTAAAATTCATATTCTCTTTTTCTGTAAAAATACCATTTTGACCTGATATTTCTGTGTTGCTTTGAACTTGATCTGACATACGAAAAAAATAATTGATATTTATTAAATATGTCAATTATATATAACAATATAAATATATTGCAAGTAAAAAATGAAAAAATTTGCCACAATAGCAAAAAACGACAAAAGACTATTTTTTGAATTGGAGAAAAATGTAGAAGACTGTTTTTGCGAAGATAGAATGCGTATTATTGCCAGTAATTCCTTCAAAAGGCTTGAGGCAAAAACTCAGGTTTTTCCTTCTTATCACGGAGATCACTATCGCAAAAGATTGACTCATAGTATCGAAGTTGCCGAGATAGCGAAAAAAATTGCATCAAAACTGGATGTAGATAAAGATTTGGCGGAGGTTGTTGCCTTGGCGCACGATATCGGACATCCTCCATTCGGTCATGTCGGTGAAGATGTTTTAGATGAAATAATGCGTAGTTTTGACGGAGACTATAAGCATAATACATTTTCTTTTAAGATAGTAACAAGTATTGAAAATATATCAAATAAATTTAGTGGAATGAATTTAACACACTCTTCATTGGATGGTATTTTAAAGCATAATGGACCTTTAAAAAAACCATGTAAATATATAGTTGATTACAACAATAATCTACCGGATGGTTTGAAATTCGATTTCACAAAACATGCTTCAATTGAGGCGCAGGTGGCTGCAATAGCCGATGATATAGCGTATTTAAATCACGATATTGAAGATGGATTGCGGTCGGATATATTGATGATCGAAGATGTTAAAAAATTACCACTTTGGTGCGATGTATTAAAAAAAATTGACCAAAACTACTCTTTTTTGGAAATTGGAGTAATGGCAAAAGATGCTAAAAGTATAATCATTAACTTAATGATTGATGATGTTGTGGCTGAGACAAAACGCAATATTAAAGATCTAAATATATTGACAAGTTTGGATGTTACAAATTGCGGCAAGCAGATTGTTGACTTCTCTGAAAAGATCCGATTTTATGCCGCTGAGATTAAGAAATTTCTTTATGCGAATTTATATCACAGCAAAAAAGTCAATAAAGCAAGAGCGATAGCGAAAACGGCAATATCGAGAATTTTTCAAGAAATAAGAAAAAATCCGTGTACAATGTCGCCTTTATGGCTTAAAGGCTTTGAAGAAACTGAGATGGAGATTGAAAAAAACCAGATTATTTGCGATTATATAGCTGGAATGACTGATACTTTTGCAAAAACTCTTGCAAATAAAATAAAACGAAAATCTGTTATTTGATTGTTGTAAAAATATGAACATATTAGTCACAGGTGCGGCTGGTTTTATAGGTAGCAATTTTGTACATTTATACATGTCAAAATTTCCCGATCATAAAATTGTTGTAATCGATTCCATGACCTACGCTGGAGATATGGCTAATTTAAGCGGAATTGAAGATAAAGTATCGTTTTATAAAGGATGTATCGGCGATCAAAACTTGGTTGATAAAATATTGGCTGAGCACAAAATAAATCATGTATATAATTTTGCAGCGGAAAGCCATGTTGACAATTCAATATCAAATCCGGGTGTTTTCTTGGAGACAAATATTATGGCGACTTTTAGACTCCTGCAATCTTGCAGAAAATACTACGAGTCTTTACAAGATAAATCAAAGTTTAGATTTTTACATGTTTCAACAGATGAAGTCTACGGAAGCCTCGTATTTGAAGATGCCGAGATATTTTCTGAAAAAACAACGTATAAACCTAATTCACCATATTCAGCATCAAAAGCTGCATCTGATCATCTGGTAAGATCTTTTATTCATACATATAATTTACCATGCCTAACTACAAACTGTTCGAATAACTACGGAAAAAGACAAAATATTGAAAAGTTGATACCAAAGACAATCATGGCTTGTATAAATAAAGATACCATACCTGTTTATGGAAACGGATTGCAAATCAGAGACTGGATATGGGTTGACGACCATTGCAACGGATTGATTTTGGCTATGCAAAATGGTAAAATTGGCGAAACATATTGCTTTGGCGGAGATTGTGAAACTAAAAATATCGACATAATAAATAAAATTTGCGAGATAATGAATAGAGTTTTACCTGCTGATATTGATTATGCAAGTTTAATCACCTTCGTTCAAGACAGAGCAGGACACGATCTTAGATACGCTATATCTTCAGAAAAAGCAAAGCAGGAACTTGGTTTTAAGCATTCTGGAACATTAATGGAAAATCTTGAAGAAACAATAAGGTTTTATATGGATAAAAATAGTTTAAATAAATAATTTTGATTAAGTTAGATTTTTTGAAAATTGCAAACATATCATCATCCTCTAACTATAAAATTATTGCTCAAAAAACAGCAAATTATATATCTAAATCTAATCTCGGAGATGAGTTTGGGGATTTAATTCTTGGGAGGTTAAAAAATGCAGCGAATGAAGTTGATGCCTACAAAATCTTGCAAGCATTTCTTTTAGATGAAATTGCTCCTATAATTTCAGATATTGATCTTAGTGAGTCAGGAAAACCTGCTATATTGACATTTGTTGGGGTTAATGGATCGGGAAAAACAACATCAGCTTTTAAGACTGCAAACCTTCTTTCTAAAGCTGGAGTTAAGGTTTGTCTACTTGGTTGCGATGTAATAAGAGATGGCGCTTATTATCAATTTTCAGATCTTGCTGAAAAATACGGAGCTGGTTTTAAAACATCAATCAACGAGGAAAGAGGGGATATGAAACAATTTTTATCTCAAGAATCCGATAACTTTTATGGAGATTTTGATATTATTATACTTGACATGCCGGGG
>CAMCTP010000033.1 GCA_945878495.1 Rickettsia typhi
CTTCAGTATCTCTGGTAGAAGAACCAGAAAACACAGAAGTATTTGAATCAAAAAATATGTTATTATAAATATCATAATATGTTAAAAATTGATTAATAAAATTAACTTAATTTCGAACTAGTATCTAATATATTTTGCACAATATATTAAAAATTCGCTCGAAATCACGCTTACATAAATCAATATAAATAAAAAGCAACAATTTTGCAAGTGGATTAATACATTCATTATTATTTCAATTACCACCTCACAAAAAAAAAATTAATATACTCATATACAAACGCAACCCTTTGGCAATGAAGAATCCAAGCGAATGATTGCTGGGGTTGAAAAAATGGCTAAAATTTTACCAAAAAGTAACACATATACCGAGATATTAAGAGATGAAACTCATAATACAATTTTTCCGATAGGATTGATACATGGCATGAAAAAAACCACTACATCTGGTAAAAAAATTTAATTTTTACAGATAGATTTTGAGTGCTTGACTTATAATAAATTATCGGGCAAGGTTCATCCGCATATTGTAAAAAAATGCTAGAAATAACTCCACTTATAATTTTGTGCTTTACAAATTCAATTACACCAGGGCCAAACAATCTTATACTTGCTCAAATAGGTGGAAATTTTGGATTTAAAGCTGGATTGCCATATTCCTGGGGAGGTTTATCTGGTAGGATATTTTTGCAAATCATAATTGCTTTAACAATTGGAGTTGCGGGAGAATTGTTAAATGGTTTATCGAGATTTATAAAAGTGATTGGTACGATGTATCTACTGTATATGTCGTTGTATATGATGTTTGGAAATAAAAACTCCGATCGCAAAATTGCCAAAATACCAAATTTCAAACATGGATTTATTGGTCAATTTGTAAATCCAAAAGCCGTAATGAATGTTTTTACAGTACTTGGATTATTTTTTGTCGATAGTGATAATAAAATTTTCAATCTACTGGCAATTATTCTTACCAGCGGTATTCTATCTTTTACTTCCGGTCTATGCTGGATAATTTTTGGTTTAAAAATCAAATCAATTTTAAAATCCAAAAGATCAAGATTTATTTTCGATATAGTAATGTTTGCGCTAAATATTTTATGTATTTTCATGATTTGGAATTGATTTTTATTTTATAGTAATTATATCAATACCAGATCATTGCAAACAAAATTTTATTTTTATGAACAATCTACCAAAATGGGATCTATCCCCGCTATACTTGGGAATTGAAGATAATAATATCTCACGAGACATAGAAATTCTTGAGAAAAAGACAAAAGATTTTGCAAAAAATTACAATGGCTTCATATCTGACATGCATGCAGATGGTCTTTATATAGCAATTTCTGAATATGAAATTATTGAGAATATATCGACAAAACTATATACATTCGCATTTTTACAATATGTAACAGATTTAACCAATGAGAATGTTGTTGCATTTTTACAAAAAATCAAAGATAAATTAACAGATATATCAACAAACTTAACATTCTTTTCTCTTCAAATCAATAATCTATCTGATGAAGATTTTGACAAATTAATCAAACAAGATGGCAAAATATCCCAATATGTTGATTACTTAAAAAATATTAGAAGATTCAAAAAGCACAATCTTTCAAATGAAATAGAAAACCTCATCATCAACAAAGATAGCTCTGGAATATCTCAAATTATCAGATTATTTGATGAGCATAGCGCAAGATTAAAATTTAACATTGATGGAAAATCATTAAATTTATCCGCTGCAATTGAATTACTATCATCGGGATCTGGAGATATGAGAAAAAATGCTGCTGGTGAAATTTCCAAAGTTTTCGGTGAAAATGCTTGGTTTTATGGGATAATATTAAATACAGTTGCAAAAGATAAATCGATAGATGACAATCTCAGATATTACAAATCTCCAATATCTTCACGCAATTTATCAAACTTCATTGAGGATGATGTTGTCGAATGTTTAATTAATTCTGTAAAATCAAGGTATCCGCAAATATCTCACAGATATTACAAATTAAAGGCAAAGCTAATGAATAAGGAATTTCTAGAATATTATGATAGAAATGCACCAATTTCTGTAGCAGATGACAAAATCTTTACCTTTGATCAAGCAAGGGAAATCGTTCTTGATTCATATTACGGATTTAATGAGGAAATCGGCAAAATAGTTGAATCATTCTTTGCAAATAAATTAATAGATGCAGAACCTTCGCCATTTAAAATGAGCGGAGCATTTTGCCATCCAAATGCAACAGAACATAATCCATATATTATGCTGAATTATTTTGGAAAAACAAGAGATGTTTCAACAATGGCACATGAACTTGGTCATGGTGTTCACATGCAATTATCAAGAAAATGCGGTCAATTGATGCAACATGCTCCATTGACTTTAGCAGAAACCGCTTCACTTTTTGGAGAGCAGTTGGTATTTGAAAGATTGCTAAAAACATCAATTTCAGACAAGGAAAAAATTGCAATACTGTCAAACAAAATAGAAGACAGCATAAATACAGTTATCAGACAAATATCATTCTGTGATTTTGAAAATACAATCCATAAAGAAAGGGCAAGGGGCGAATTAACTACTTCAAAAATATCATCTATATGGCTTGAAACTCAAAGGGATTCACTTGGAGAGTATGTTAAATTATCTAACGAATATAGCAATTATTGGTGCTATGTATCTCATTTTATACATGCTCCTTTTTATGTCTATTCCTACGCATTTGGCAATTTACTTGTCAACTCTCTTTACAATTGCTATAAAAATGAAAAAGTTCAAAACTTCTCAACTAAATACATCGAACTTCTTTCATCGGGCGGAAAAGTTCACCATTCAGATGCTTTAAAACCTTTTGGGTTAAATGCAAAAGATCAAGATTTTTGGCTATCAGGTCTATCTCTTATAGAAAAACTTATCGATGATCTTGAGTTTATTGTTAACAAAAATGAAAATAGAGTTTAAAGATCTGAAAAAATCATTCAATGAAAATGTTATATTAAATAGTATTAGCGGATCTTTTGATCCAGAAAATCAAATATTATACTTGGAACATCTGGTACCGGTAAGTCGGTTTTAATTAAAACAATATGTGGATTAATACGACAAGACTCTGGAGATGTTTTAATTGATGGATATAATCTTTCAAAAATTAACAAACGAGATAGAAATAAGCTAATGTCAAATATAGGATTTTTATTTCAAGGCGGAGCATTGCTTGACTCTTTGTCTGTATTTGAAAATGTAGCTTTTAGGTTAATAAATTACGATAAAATACCAAGACAAAAAGCTAGAGATATAGCCGTCGAAAAGCTAAATCTTGTTGGTCTTGACTCATCAATACTTGATAATGAGATCTCAAGTCTTTCTGGTGGAATGCAAAAAAGAGTATCACTGGCGAGAACAATATGCTATAATCCAAAAATCATTTTTTTTGATGAACCAACAACAGGACTTGATCCAATAATGACGTCTGTTGTTTCAGATTTAATTATGAAATGTCGGCAAAATTTAAAATCTACAAATATAGTAGTAACACACGAAATGAAACTAGCGAGAGAGATTGGCGATAAAATAATCTTTTTATCAAAAGGTGAGATAGTATGGAATGGTAGCAAAAATACAATCGACAATCCAAATAATAAAACTGTATATAATTTTGTCAATGGGGTTGTTTCCGATCAAGCTGTTTAATGTTTCTTAATATTACAATGAATGAATTTATTTATGGAATTGTAATTATGCTAATTATTGAGAGAATTTATACTGCAAAATATTTAACATAGGATAGCTTCATAAAAATATGCTACAAGAAATCATGTCCTCCGATTAAGTTCAACACACAAGAAAATATCAAGAAGAAACTCCTAGAGGATAAGCGAGATGTTTGGAAAATATGGTTTGCAGATTCTCTAATCGAGAAAAACAAAAATTATCCATGGCTTCAGGAAATACTAAGAAATAAAAAGGTATAATAAATTTTTGTCTACATTATTGACTTTTAAAAGATTTTAGATTACCGTGAACTGCAATATATAAAATATGCAAATTTTAAAATATATTCTCCTCTTTTGCTCTAGTTTATCTATAATGTGTACTGCGGTAATCTCGCCAGCCCTACCAATGATGAAAATAGAATTTGCAAATATAGATAATGCAGCAGTTTTGCTTAGAACATGTGCAACTATGCCAAATATATTTATTGCAATATTCTCTCCAATATTTGGAATAATCTTTTCAAAGTTAGAAAAAAGGAGACTTTTCTTGGCATTTTTTTTCATCATATATACTATATCAGGATCGAGTGTATATTTCTTGGAAAATATAAATCAGATAATATTTGCAAGAGCGATTTTGGGAATATCAATTTCGGCGATCATGACATGCGGACTGGATTTAATTTCCAGATATTTCAGCGGATATGAAAGAAGTAAAGTTCTTGCATCTCAAACCTTGGTAATGTCTATTGGAAGTATATTTTTTACAATCCTCAGTGGATATCTGGCTGATTTTGGCTGGAGGTATGCATTCTTATTGTACCTAACCGGTATTGTTATGCTCGTTTTAACATGGATATTTATAAAAGACGATGTTTCGAATTATAACTCAAAAGAAGCAAATGCAAGAGATGACGCTAATCTTGATTCTGGTAAATTTGCCAAAATGTTCGGTCAAGGATTGCCAATGGTTATATGCTTAATAGGGTTTCTAAATATGGTATTTTTCTACATGATACCAATACAAATACCATTCCTACTAAAACAAATCAATCCCGAAATTAACGGAAAGATGATATCCTATATCATAACTTTTGAGGTAGTTACTTCATCCTTCTTTGCATTGAAGTACAAGCGAATCAAAAAAAACCATAGCTTTGAATCTATCTTCGTTCTAGCGTTTGCAATTATGTCAATATCTCACATAGGAATAGGATACTCAACAAAATATTGGCATATAATGCTATTCAGTGGTATTTACGGTATTGGTATGGCATTCATTATGTCAAACAATATCGTTTGGCTTGTTAATTCTGTAAAATCAGGCACAAGAGGCTTTTGGATAGGAATAATGACATCTGCTATATATCTTGGTAAATTCGTTTCCCCTATTCTATTGTACCCATTGGTTGAAGTTGTTGGACTTTCAAAATCTTACGTTTTTGCCGGCGTTTCAATGATATTTATCGCAGCAGTTGTGTTGTTTATAACCGATGGGTTTAAGGTGGCTAGGAGAAGAAATATTGCTACATAGATTTAATAATCAAAATGAATGAATTATTGTTGACAATAATTAAGAGAACTGTCTTCACAAAAAGGACATTAAATTATGCTATTTCGCTAATCATAAAAATCTTAAAATCAAAAATTGGTAGATATTTTGTTAATAAATTCATAGATAAATCTTTTATCAAAAAAGAATTAACTCAACAGAAAGTGGATTTTACAGAGAGTTTATATAATCTAGATTTTCCATATCATAAAGATTTATTTGATGTATATTTTAAATTCAACACAGAGTGTTATCTATATACAATTAAAATAAAAATCCTTAATCATACATACGACGAATTTAATGTATGGTCAATTTATGAAGGAGGTAGCTCGCAATTTTATCTACCTCATTATTATGCAATTTCAAATCTTGGCAAAATAGCAAAAAGTTTAACAGAAAATAGCGTTCTCAAGATATGCAAAAAACTATCAAGTAATACAATTCTCTTTCCTCAAATTAATAACATGCAAAATAATATAAAAAAGAAAATAACTGAAGATTGCAGAGGAATTGAAGTTTGGGTGTGTACTAATCTTGCGGATCGCTTAATAGAGAAAAACAAAAATTATCCATGGCTTCAGGAAATACTAGAAGATAAAAAATACCTCTTTAATGTATAAGCTTTCTAACCTTGAAACATTGATAGCAAATTTCGTCAATTGCCATATATCACTCCACCAAGTCAAAGAAAGCGGTATTCTTTTTACTGAAGAACAATCTTGCGTTGCCTGTTGGGCCGTTTCTGTGTTTTGATACTATTATTTCTGCGATGTTTTTAGCACCTCCACGAAGCTTAATTTCGCCGGTCATATCATCAACTAAGAATGACCCATCTTGACCTTTAACTGGCTTGCCGAACATTTTGTCAATCCAATTATTATACTCCGTCGTTTCTTTTGATTTCAAATCCGATGGATCAGATGGTGGTTTTGGCTTTGATTTCTCGAGATAATATTCTTCACGGTAAAGGAACATTACGATATCTGCATCCTGCTCTATTGATCCTGATTCACGAAGATCGGCTAATTGAGGTCGTTTATCATCTCTAGCTTCTACCTGACGAGAAAGCTGAGAAAGAGCGATAACGGGTATATCAAGCTCTTTTGCTATTGCTTTCAAGGTTTGTGATATTTCGGATATTTCAAGAACTCTGTTATTTGATCCAGCAGATTCAGAGCCACGCATCAGCTGTAAATAGTCTATAAATATCGCATCAATATCGTGTTGTTGTTTTAATAACCTAGCTTTTGCTCGTAATTGAGATGTTGATATCGAAGGTGTATCATCTATGAAGAAAGGTAAATCAGAAAGCTCACCAGACACATCTGTTAATTTTTGAAAATCATCTTCGCTCATCATTTGACCGATTTGGTCTTGATTATCGGCATCAAAATTTGAATATTTACCGGTCCTTATAACATTTGATGAAACCCCTGAAACCATTGAAAGAATCCTCATGGCAATTTGCTCAGATGACATTTCCAAGGTAAAGAATGCAACTCCTCGAGTTTTTTTTCCAACCGATTCACCGGCACGATTTTTTAACTGCGCTTGACATGCTATATTATAAGCTACATTTACCGCAAAAGCTGTTTTACCCATTGAAGGTCTTGCTGCAAGAATTAGCAAATCTGATGGATTTAAGCCAGATATAACATCATCCAAAAGATGAAATCCAGTTTGATGACCAGCTACAGCCATTCCATTTTTTGCCATTTTCGCCGAATGTATAACTGATCCTAAAAATCCAGATATAAGTTTTGGGGATCTTGAAATTCCAAACGAGCTCTGCCTTATGCTAAATATTTTATTTTCCAACTCTTGACAAAGATCTTCATTTTTCCTTTCACCGTTAATACCATCCTGTATTGCATTTGAAAGTCCTGAGATCGATTTTTTTAAATATAAATCAAGTATTAACTGCGCCCTACTCTTCACGGGAACTCCAGCTATTGCTTTTCTGCAGATTTCTTCAAGGTAGTTTTTTACCTGATATTCACCTATATTTCCATGATTTTTCATTTCATGGCAAATAGTCAATATATCGGCAACTCTTGATTCCTTGATAATTTCTGTGATTTTAGTGTACAAAGTTTGGTGATCAGGAAATGAAAAGTGATCAGATTTTAGAAATTCAGATACTTTTTGAACCTCGTTGTTATCTATAATTATAGCTCCCAATAATTCTTGCTCAGCTTGCTGATTTGAGAATTCAAAATTTTTACTCATACTATAAAAAAGCTTGTTTTAGAAAACCAAATGCGAAATACATCATAGTTAAAGCTAATAAAATATTTATAGGTTTTGAGTATTTTTCTATAAAAACTCTTGATTGAGCAACAAAAAATGCAACAGATAAAAACCACAAGGTTTCAAATGAAATAAAAATCAAACCGTGCAAATAAACTAAACCACTTGCATCTTTATACTCTGGTATTATTTTTGCAAAAATAATTGAGTAAAATATACCAACGCTAACATTTAATGATGCGGTAATCAAGCCACTCGAAAAATATCCAAATTTATGAGTTTTTGATACTTTTTTATCATCAGCTTTTTTGCCGGAATTTTTCAATATTGTATATGATAAATACATTAGAAAAAAGAATATTAGAATTTGCAATGCTGTTTGCAATTCTTGATAATTTGATATAAACTTACCAAGCCCAAATATACAAATTAATATCCAGAAAGATACACCAAGAATAATACCAAGAGAGTGAATAATTGCAGCTTTTTTTCCATTTTCAATTGCATTTGCCGTTACAAGAAAAAAATTCACTCCCGGACTTATCGTTCCAAGTGCGCAAAGTGAAAAAGTTTCCAATAAAAGTGCTGTATTTATCATTTGTTATTGAATAAAAAGATATTTACACGCAAGGCATGAAAAGAGTGCAGCTAAAATAATTGATGTAAAAATTATAAAATATGCTGAAATTGTAACAAATTTTTTATTAAAACCAACAGCGAATGACCAAAGTAAATACCTTGAAGCGGCTAGCATATTAAATGTTATAATAAGTATAATTCCAAATATCATAGCCGATATTACATATTTCATCAAACAGCATTGTGATAAATTTCTAATCCAATTTATCATATTTGCGAATTCATCATTATCACCTATAGTTTTTTGATTGCAGTAACAAAAGATAATAGCAGATATTGCAGATATAAAATAAGTGGCTATACTTGTAAATCTATGAACTATAGACATTCCCATAAAAATGTTCCATCTGTAAATTTGCAAGTGAGGAGAGATTGGTCTTTTTTTCATATTTATTAAATTAAAATTCTTGCATATTATATACTTTTAATTACCTATAATAATAATTATAGTCAACAATTTTATGAATAATTTTTTAATAAATTCATCCATATCTGATAGCTTGAAATCAGAAATAAACAGCCTATGGTCAGAATACGAAGAGTGTTTAAAAAATTTAAAATCATCAACCAATGATATTGAAATAATTCATAATATAAAACCAAAGGCAATGGTCAAAGAAGGTATAATAAATAAAATGTTCGCTTTGATGAAGGATTTTTCAGGAGATGATAAAAAAGAGTTCTCAAAGATAATCAATTTACTAAAAAGTGATTTCGAGAAAGAATGTGAAAATAAGCTGATAAAAATTGAAGAGATAAAACAAAATGAAAAAATGAAACTAGAGGAAATAGATCCAACGATACCGGAAAATGGAATAAATTCTGGAACATTGCACGTTATATCAAAAGCTTCAACTGATATTATAAAAATATTAAACAAAATTGGGTTCAATTTATTCGATGGCCCTGAAATAGATACAACAGATAATAATTTCACAAAATTAAATATACCAGAAAATCATCCTGCAAGACAAATGCAAGATACTTTTTATATTAAAAGCGAAAACGGCGACAGGATACTTCGCACACACACCTCGAATGTTCAAATACATGCTATGACAGCAAGTAAACCGCCAATAAGAGGAATATCTTTTGGAAAGGTTTATAGATTTGAAAGTGATGCAACTCATAGCCCAATGTTTCATCAAATAGAAGCATTCTGCGTTGACAAAGATATAAACCTTCAGCATCTTATGTTCACCATAGAATTTTTACTCAAAGAATTTTTTGAAACCGATTTAAACGTTAGAGTAAGACCAAGTTTTTTTCCCTTCACAACGCCATCCTACGAAATTGACATTTCCTACATAAAAGAAAACGGAGAAATAAAAATTGCCAAATCTGAAGAATATATAGAAATAGGAGGCTGCGGATTAATACATGATAATGTGCTAAATAATTGCAATATAAATCCAAATGAATTTAGCGGATTTGCCCTTGGTTTCGGTGTTGATAGAATGGCTATGTTGAAATATAATTTATCCGATATTAGAAAATTTTACAAAACTTCATCCACATGGATAAAAAATAATAACATAAAATTTTTCGATTTATAATGCAAACTATTATCGTTGAAAAAGACTTTGATGATTGCAGGATTGATAGATTTATAAAACATAAATTTAATCTAACTCAAGGTTTAATATGCAAGCTTTTAAGGCAAAAAGATATATTGCTAAATGGCAAAAAAGCCGAAATTAATAACAGAGTTAAATTTGGAGATTCAATTAAAACAATTGCAACACTTAAAATAATTGCAGACAAGATAGAAAGAAAAATAATTAAATCATCGGATGTGGATTTAATAAAAAAATCTATCATTTTCGAAAATGACGAAATTATAGCTATAGACAAGCCTTATGGTATAAGCGTTCAGGAAGGTGAAATAAAAAAAATAAGTGT
>CAMCTP010000034.1 GCA_945878495.1 Rickettsia typhi
CCTGTGGCTCCAATCGATGGATTACTCCAATTATCTTCAACAAATCTAAAATCGTGCATATCTGTATCTATGCCGATTTCTCTAAAGCTATCCAAACAAAGCTTTTGTATATTTTGTAAAGAAGGTTTAATGATAACTTGAAGCTGATAATATCCGGATAAACGATTTGAATTTTCTGCAAATCTTGCATCGGCAGGTCTACGACAAAATTGAATCTGAGAAAAAGATAACGGATTATCATCTAGTACTCTAAATGCCGTAAATGGATTTAGCGTAGCCGCTCCAACCTCTTGATCGCAGGATGGTAATATTGCGCAATTAGCATTTTTTTGCCAGAATTGTTGCAATTTTAAAATCAGATTTTCAAAACTAACCATAGATTCCGAAAAATAACAAAATAAACAAAGTTATAAAATTGACACTTAATCTCACATGATTATTGATATTTTTAAAGACAACAAAAGTCAATAAATTTATTAGACAAAATATCAATGAAGCAAACCATGTCAATCCAGCTATAGATATAATAAAAAATCTAAAAACCAGTGGATCGATTGGATTTTTTTTGGTTATAAAATTCAAAAATGATCCACATAAAAACAATTTACAAAAAATATCAATCAACTCCATATCTGATCTATTTAATGCTATAAAAACTAGCATGCAAAATGCAAAAATCCAAACCGAGTTTTGAAATAGTCTGTTGTGAATTTTGTATATACAAGCATTGACAAGAAAGCCGAAAAATAAAACTACATATCTCAATAAATCATATTCATTATCGTGAAATTTTAACCCAATAAAAGCAATCGCCAATCCTGAAGTTACTTCGGCCACTGGGTAAATTGATGGTATTGAATACTTGCCACATTTACAAAATTTGCTAATGAAGAAATAACGATATATTGGTACAAAATCTTTAAATTTAAGCTCCAATCCACACATTCCTCCGCAAATTGGCTTTAGATTAAATCCGCATAACGGTAATTCTCTTGGGATTCGAAATATAAAACTGGTTGCTGCATTCCCAATAAATGATCCTATTAAAAAATACACCAAAAAAATCAATATGCTAAATAACATCTTTTTGCAACAAAATTGCATCCTGAATTTTAACGGAAAAGACGATTTCAGATAGTGCTTTTTCTATATAAAGTTTATCCATATCAGACAATATTTTTCCATCTTTATCTAAAATATCCTGCAATAATTTTACACCATAATCAAGGTTGCTAAAGTCAGCAAAAACATCGGCAGCGAGAAATATTTTTTCACTTGTTTCTGATTTTTCTTTTTCATTTTTAGAAAAAACAGCGATTCTTTTTCCAAGAATTGTTTTTTTTGATGCCTTGAGATTCGAAATAGCGATTTTTCTCAAATCCTTTGATATATTAAAAATTCCATCCAATTCAAATCCAGAAAATGATTGATCACAGGTATAAAATTTGCAAATCTCGCCCATTTCAATTCTTATATCTCCGCCGAAAACTGACTTTTTCTGGAACGATAAAATAGACGAATTTAGCCTAGCAATATCAGATGGCACTACCTCTCTCGCAACTTCTGAATAACTTTTTATACTTTCAATTTTTAAATTAGAGGCTAAAATATTTTTTTTAAAAACTCCATTATATTTTATAAAACCATAGCAAATAATTGCAAATAATATAATTAAAAAAGTAATCTTATAAAGTTTTTTCATAACAAAACAACAATAACATTAAAATAAAACTACATCACCGACTCTTAGGTTTTTCGGAGTATGAAATTCAACGAACTCATCTTTGATAACCCTTTCTACAATTGTTGCATCAAATTGGTTTTGTAAAAAAGAAATCATATCTTGAAATAGAACCTCAGGACTTGATGCTCCTGATGTCAAACATACCCTGCCCTTGCCTTCAAACCATTTTTTATCGACTTCGGCAACGGAATTAACCATGTAGGATGGAATTCCATTTTTTAACCCTATTTCCATCAATCTTGCTGAATTTGAACTTTTTTTTGACCCAAGAACAATTAGCAAATCGGAATCTTTTATTACCTCTTTTACTGCATTTTGTCTATTTTGCGTTGCGTAACATATATTCGATTCATCTTGAGAAATTACATGAGGAATTTTTTCCTTCAATGCCTTTACGATATCCGCTGTATCGTCAATGCTCAGGGTTGTTTGAGTTGTATATGCATATTCAATTTTATTATCAACATCTATCAAATCAATATCATTAACATTTTCGACAATTATAACCTTGGAGCCTTGCACTCTGCCCGAAGTTCCCTCGACTTCCGGATGATTTTTATGACCGATTAAAATTATAACTCTTCCGAAATCGTCATGTTTTTTAATGCTTCTATGAACTTTTTGAACCAAAGGGCACGTTGCATCTATTATTGTTAAACCCATTTCTGATGACTTTTTCTCAACATCATCAGATACTCCGTGAGCCGAAAATACAATTACGGAATTAGCTTCAACCTCATTTATATCATTGACAAAAGTAATGCCTTTGTTTTGAAAATATTCCACAACATATTCATTATGAACTATCTGATTTTTAACAAATATTTTTTTTTCTTTTCCGTATTTAACTATTACGCCCTCCAAAATCTCTATAGCTCTTCTGACTCCAGCGCAAAAACCTCTTGGCGATATTGCAAAAACTTGCATATAAAAATATATATCTTAATAGATCTATACTTATTGAAATTATTTTGCAAGAACTAATAAATTTAATCAAAATAAACATCATTAAATCTATTATTTTTTGCTTGCTTTTGCTAACATCTGTCGAAAAATTAACCGCTGCTTCAAACGAAAAAATCATTGCAACAATAGGTGGGGAAGGAATTGTAACTTCAAAAGACCTACATGATGCAACTTCATTGCACATAATATTATCAAATGCGGAGAAAGCAATCGACGATCAAAATTTAAGAATGCAAATCAGGCAAAATATTCTACGAGGTCTCATAGATGAGAATTTAATCCTTTATTACATTAAAAAAAATCCCAACAATGGCTTTTCAGAAAATACACTATCCTATTACCAGCAAAATTACATCAAAACAATAGAGCGACAATTAAGCATAAAAAATACAGATTTTTACACCTATTGCAAAAAATTCAACATATCCAAAGATTCGATTAAAAACAAAATAAACTCGATGATAATAATGGATTTACTTTCAAAAGGTTTGCAGAAAAAAAGAAATGAAGAAAATTCAACGGAAAAAATAGAAGAATTTCTCAAGGAAAGAAAGATGAAAAGAAACAAACAAAATATTCAATACGCGACAACAGAAATATCATACCAACCAACTAAGTTTGAAATAGAATACGCAAAAAATAACATTCAAAAATATCACAATAAAACCGACAAGGAAATTCAAAATGATATAATTAACAAGGAAATAAATCGTGCAAAAACAGATCTATTAATCTACATAAGAAGACTTTATCATGTAGACATATACGAAAATTATTTCTAAAAAATATAATCTATTATATTAATCTTTGCGAAAAATATGGTAAATAAAATACTTAAAAGCGACCATGAAACAAGAAATAATACATTTTTTATATTCTCTGTATTGATATTATTTCTATCAAAAAAATCTATTTTTTCTTCAATTTGATTGATAATATAATGTTTTGATATGCCGTAAAAGAAGATCAAAAATGGAAAAGAAATTACAAAATTTAGAAAAGATGTTGACCTAGTAACGAAAACAATGTTTACAATAAATAATCCAAAATATAGAATTCTCTTCAAACCAAATCCTTTGGTAACAAGACCTGAATCAAATAAACTTTTTAAAATAAAAATGATATATCTTGATAAATTTGGTTTATTCATAAAATCAACTAAAAATTAATGTTCGTTTAAAACGGCTGAACGTAAATACGTTGATGAAAGAATTAGAAATATATATGCCTGAAAAACACCAATTGCTGCCTCAAAAATCGATAGAAAAAACACGAATAAAAATGGAGTGAATTTTGCAAAAGATTCAATATAGTTAAAAAAAGATGATATCACTGATAGCATGATGTGTCCAGCGATTATATTTGCCGACAATCTCATGCCAAGGGTTATCGGTCTTATAAAATAAGAAAATAGTTCGATAACAAACATTAATGGTTTCATTATATTTGGGGTTCCGGATGGTATGAATATGCTATAAAAATGCAATCCATTCATCTTGATAGAAGTTCCTATTGATGTTAAAAATACGATAAAACCCAAGGTTATGCTAAAAGAAAAATGTGCCGCTGGAGAGAATAAAAACATTCCCAATAGATTTGAAACTCCTATAAAAATTCCAAACGCAGTCATCAGATGCGCAATTTTTGTATTCTCAAGATTTTTATTTCCAGCCGAAAATATTCCAGATATTTTATCGTATAAAAAGAATGAAAATATCTGCAATGATGAGAATAAAAATGCTGATCTCGCTTTTTTTACATTACAAAAAGCACCAAACGAAAACAAAAAACAAGAAATTAAAAATGATACAAAAAGTATTACAGACAAGCTATTTATAGATAAATCAGAACCAAAAAATTCTATATTAAATATTTTTTTTACAGTGAACTGATCTAGGGGGTTTGAAGATTTTAATTCTTTGTTCATTTGAAATGCAGATATTACGTTTGATTAATGTTTTTTAAAGCGTTCATCATTCCGCCCATTCCTCCCATTTTTTCAACCATTATTTTTTGTTTTTGAGACTCAGATTCCGACATATATCTATTTACAAGATCCACAATCGCATCTTGTATTTTGGATTTATTTTGCTCATTAGCTTCGATTTTTATCTCTGCTATTTTTGCTTTTTTTAAGTTTCCTGATATTGATACAACCGAATTTTCAACTTTTAGCGGTCTTTTTTCCATTTCCTCTTCCATCATTTTAGCTATTTTTCTTGCTTCGTTTATTTGTTTTATTTTTTCAAACATGTTTTTATAAAATTCAAAAAATTCATAAACTATTTTTTTAAAATTGTCAAGCTTATTGCTAAAATATTTTTAATTTGCGATAAATGATCAACTTCTACATCTATCAAAAATTTCTTGACTATTATTCACGGTTAAATTACGGTAACTTATTACAAAAGGGTGATTAGCTCAGCTGGT
The DNA here is from genome assembly GCA_945878495.1 of Rickettsia typhi. Taxonomy (GTDB): domain Bacteria; phylum Pseudomonadota; class Alphaproteobacteria; order Rickettsiales; family Deianiraeaceae; genus CAMCTP01. The sequence continues at coordinate 5,141 of CAMCTP010000034.1, forward strand.
TAGAGCGTTACGTTGACATCGTAGAGGTCGTTGGTTCGAGTCCAATATCACCCACCAGTTTTTATAAAAAATTTTGAAGCATTAGATAATGATAATTTGGAGTAGCATTATGCTGAGATAAACGAATAATTAATGTACTATCTTCCGACATTTTATTGTGTTATAAAAATAATAATTAAATACAAACCACTTGACAAACAAGAATTTTAAATATAGGATCTTTATATTTTGAATTTTATGTCATCAAATTTTTGGCTTTATGTAATGTTTTTAACAATACCAACACCTCTAGTTGCATGTGCATTATATGAGGTTTATTTTAGAAACAAATTTACTAAGAAAAGATCCAGATCTTCTTAATGATCCTTCCATTGAATCTTACTTACGTCGATTCCATCGCAGTGCATTTCCCACAACGGAGATAATTCTCTTAGTTTTTCCACCGCTTGGTTGACTATTTTTATTGTATAGTCAACATCTTCTTCGGTTGTAAATCTGCTAATTCCAAATCTAATAGAGGAATGCGCCAATTCGTCCGAAAGTCCAATCGCTTTTAACACATAAGATGGCTCCAAACTTGCCGATGTACAAGCTGATCCAGACGAGACGGAAATTCCTTTTAACGCCATAAGTAACGACTCTCCTTCGATAAACTCAAAGCTGATATTAACATTTCCGCTATAACGAATTACCTCATGCCCATTCAATCGTGTGCTTGGTATTTTTAGCAACTCAGATTTTAATTTTTCAGCAAGTATTTTGATTCTCTCAGCATCTTGATCCATATTTTCCATTGCAATATCAGCAGCAATTCCAAATCCATGAATCAGTGGTGCCGGAAGAGTTCCGCTTCTCAACCCCCTCTCCTGCCCACCTCCGTGGATTAATGGTTTAATTCTTATTCTTGGTTTTTTTCTAACAAACATCGCCCCAACGCCCTTTGGACCATAAATTTTATGCCCAGATATAGACATTAGATCTATATTCATTTTTTCAACATCTAGAGGTATTTTTCCAAACGCCTGTGCTGCATCTGTGTGAAAAAATATTCCATTTTCTCTGCATAATTTTCCTATTGCCTCAAGATTTTGAATAACCCCAATCTCATTATGAACGGCCATAATAGAGACAAGAAGAGTATTTGGTTTTATAAATTTCTTTATCTCATCGATAGAAATCAACCCGTTACCATCAGGCTTTATAAAGTCAATTTCAGCATTGTGATTTTCTTTTAAATATCTGCAAGATTCTATCAAGCACTTATGCTCTGTTGCAAGGGTAATTATATGATTTTTTTCGCCTTTATGGAACTCAAAAAGACCTTTTATAGCCATATTGTTTGACTCCGTTGCTCCGCTTGTAAAAATTATTTCTTCAGGATTGCAATTGATAACTTTTGCGATTTTTACCCGTGCATTTTCTACCATATCCTCGGCTCTCCATCCATAAATATGACTTCTTGAATGTGGATTTCCATATTCAACCTCAAAAGCTTTTGTCATTTCTTTTAAAACTTCCGGATCAATTCTCGTAGTCGCTTGATTATCCATGTATATCGAATTGTGCTTTTCAAATGTTACGCTCATGTCATATAGTATAATTCAAATTAACAATAATAACGAATTAGTTATTGTCAATTTTTTTTGCAATCTCTTAATCTTCTTTATTCATTAACAACCGAATGTTTCTCCCAAACAATCTGCTTTCATAGCTAAGGCTTTTGTAACTCTTTCTGCAAATGACATTTTTTCACCGATGATTCCCATAATATTAGTTGCAAACCTCTGTCTTTTATTAAAAATGTCAATTACCTTATAATTTATATTGGTAGATATGTTTCCAACAGTGTCATTATTTACCATCTGTTTTGCCTTAATTTTAGCAACATTTACACGATAAATTGCAGGATATTTATTTGAAATTTTTGGCTTCAACTGATTTTTAACATCTCTTGGTCTCGTTACTTTTGGGATGTTTGATGATTCATTTGATTTCATTAACCTCCGCAATCCAGCCTTTCCAGATCTAATCGTAAATTCATTTCTTTATAGCATTAATACATATTTCAAGAGTTGCATCTTCGGGATTTTCGATACCCTCTATCGTATAAAACTTTTTTTGATACAAGGCATATACTCCATATTTACTTTTTCCAACCTTAATATCTTTTTTAGTTTCAGGGTGTTTTCCAATATCAATGGTTTTTTTCTCCCTTGTCGATGATCTTTCAGATTTTTCCGGTTTGTTGTTTATTATTGAAATTGCAACCTCCAAATCAACCGACATAACCTCAACCTCCTTTGGTATTGAGGTATATTTTTTTTGATATAGAACATAAGGTCCGAATTTTCCAATACCAATACTGACATCATCGCCATCATGATTGCCAATCTTCTTTGGCAAGGATAGCAAGAACAAAGCCGTGTTTAAATCTCTGGATTTTATGGACGCTGGAATTGATGCTCGTTTTACATTTCCGGTATCATCTTTTGTTTCAAAATAAGGACCAAATTTACCGCTTTTAGTGTAAATCTCCTCGCCGTTTTCACCTTTTCCAACGGACTCAGACTGCTCAACTTTTTTTATCTCAACCTTTCCTGATTCGTCAATTTTACTATCAATGTATTGGTCAATATTTGAGTTTTTCTCACACGCATTACAAGCGATATAAACCCCGAATTTTCCAATTTTAATGTCTACATTTTCACTCTCGCAATGTGTACATTTTTTAATATTTTTGAAATTTCCGGAAAATATATAATCATTCATCAAATTCGACACTTTTTCCGACACAACCAATAATTCTGTAGCCATTGCATCGTCGGTTTTACCTTTGAATTTTTTCCAAAAATTGTTCAAAAAATCTAGCTTATCAAGCTTTCCATCTGATATTAGATCGAGTTCATCCTCTAATTTTGCCGTATATTCATACTCGATATAATCGCTAAAAAATGACTTTAAAAACATCACAACGACAACGCCATTTGGATTTGGGAAAAATTGTCGCTTATTTATATACACATAGCTTCTTTCTTGTAAAATATTAATAATCGCCCCATAGGTAGACGGTCTTCCTATCCCAAGAGATTCCATTTCTTGAACCAAGCTAGCCTCGGTATATCTTGCTTTTGGTGATGTAAAATGTTGCTTAACTTCTATCGGTTTTATTATATCAACATTATCTTTAACGTCAAGTTTTGGTAAAATTCCACCAGCTCCATCTTCATCAAACGAAGCATTGTAGACTTTTAAAAATCCATCAAATTTAAGAACATTTCCGTTTGCTCGTGATCTGGTTTTTTTATCCGCATCAATAAAATCTATACTCTGTCTCAAGAAAATCGCCTCGGTCATTTGACATGCAACAGCCCTCTTCCATATTAATGAATAAAGAGCAAATTCATCTTTTGATAAGTATTTTTCAACTTTTTCCGGAGTATTTGTTACACTCGTAGGTCTAATTGCCTCATGCGCTTCCTGTGCATTTTTTGTTTTTGTTTTGTATATTCTGGGAGATTTTGATAAATATTCACCCCCGAAATCTTTTTCTATATAGCGTCTAATTTCTCCAAGTGCATCATTCGAAAGGGTTGTTCCATCGGTTCTCATGTATGTTATAAGCCCTTGAGTTCCAGACCCCACATCCATACCTTCGTATAGCTTTTGCGCTGTTTTCATTGTTCTGTCAACCGAAAAACCTAGTTTATTTGAAGCATCTTGCTGAAGAGAGGCTGTATTAAAGGGTGCAAATGGTGATCTTTTTGCATCTTTTGACTCTATATTATCAACAATCAATGTTCCTTGATTTTCAAGAATTCGCTTTATTTCCTCCGCTAACTCTCGTTTATCGGGAAATTTATTTGATATTTTTTTTCCGGTATACTCTACCAACCTTACCTCAATTTCATCGCCATTAACAGTTTTAACCAAAAAGTTTAAGCTATAATATTCAGTTGGAACAAATGCCCTTATTTCAGCCTCACGGTCAACTATTAACCTCAAAGCTACTGACTGAACTCTGCCAGCCGATCTTGAATTTGGTAGCTTTTTCCATAAAACAGGGGAAAGATTAAACCCCACTAAGTAATCAAGAGATAAGCGTGACTGCTGTGCATGAACTAGATTTATATCTATATCTCTGGCATTTTTAATACTATTTTTTACTGCAGTTTCTGTGATTTCATTAAATACCGACCTAACTATTGGAG
>CAMCTP010000035.1 GCA_945878495.1 Rickettsia typhi
GTTATATTAATATATTTAATTACAACAATATAAAAAGTGAAATGTACAGTACTAAAAATTGTTTGTCAAGGGATAATTGCCATAAAAACTAAACAATTTTTCTTGACAAGTATATTTTTTTAACTCACGTTATTCGAGATTTTGTATTATCTATGTACGATGTTGTTGTTATCGGTGGTGGTCCAGGAGGATATGTTTGTGCTATTAGAGCTGCTCAAAATGGATTAAAAGTTGCATGTGTTGATGCGAGGTCGAGCCTAGGTGGAACATGTCTAAATGAAGGTTGCATACCTTCAAAAGCACTATTGGAATCATCTGGATTGTTTGCAAAAGCAAAAAAAAGCTTTGCTGATCATGGGATAAATTGCTCACCAACTCTAGATTTTGAAAAAATGATGGAAAGAAAAAATACCATCATTAAAAATCTTTCATCAGGAATAGACATGTTGCTGAAAAAAAATAAAATAGATAAAATTACCGGCTTTGCATCATTTGTTGATAAAAATAACATAATTGTTAAATCTGAATCGGGTGAAACAAAGGTAAATGCAAAAAATTTCGTCATAGCAACTGGATCGGTTGTTTCAAAATTTCCAAATGTTGAATTTGACGAAGAGGTAATAATATCTTCAAAAGGAGCTCTTGAGATGAAAAAAGTTCCTGAAAAGATGATCGTTATAGGTGGTGGAGTTATAGGAATGGAACTTGGTTCTGTATATTCAAACCTAGGATCGAATGTTACGGTTATAGAATATGCAGACAAAATAATACCAACTTTTGACGAAGATATTTGCATTGCTGCTGAAAAAATATTCGTTAAAAATGGTATTGAAATCATAAAATCGTCAAAGGTTACAAATATTACAAAATTAGAAAAAGGAGTTAAAATTGATTTTGAAAATATATCAAATGGAGAGAAAAAATCAATAGAATCAAATGTTGTATTAATTTCAACCGGAAGAAAACCATGCCATGACGGATTAAAAATCGAAGCCGCAGCTAATACAAAACAAGACTCGAGAGGGTTTTTATTGGTCAACGATAAATATCAAATTTCAGACAATATATACGCAATAGGAGATGTTATACCAGGTCCAATGCTGGCGCACAAATCAGAAGAAGAGGGTGTTGCAGTGGCAGATATAATAGCCGGAAAACATGCGCATATAAACTACAATGCAATACCTAGCGTTGTGTACACAAGTCCAGAAATTGCATCGGTTGGCTTTGGTGAAAATGAGTTAAAAATAAAAGGTATTGGATATAAAATTGGCAAATTTAGCTTTGCCGCAAACTCAAGAGCTAGAGCTGTTTCAAGTGAAGATGGCTTTGTAAAAATTATCGCTTGCGAAAAAACTGATCGAATTCTTGGATGTCAAATCATAGGCAAAGATGCTGGATCTCTGATACATGAGGTGTCGGTGTTAATAGAACTTTCAGCATCAAGCGAGGATTTAGCTATGTGCTGTCATGCCCACCCAACTCTAAATGAAGCAGTAAAAGAAGCTGCATTGGCAGTATCAAAAAAGGCAATACATTCTTAATTTTTTACAATGGAGAAAATATTATTTTACGCATTCTCGGCAAAAATGTTATCATTTGCTGTAATGTCGCTTGTTTTTAAAAACAATGTAAATAGAGCTTTATCGCTAGTTTTGTCTTTTTTCGCAGCAGCAATACTTGCGATAATGATAAATGCAGAATTTATCGCAACAATGTTAATCGTAATATACATGGGCGCTATAGCTATGTTATTTTTGTTCGTTATAATTACCATAGGTGATGGAAACGATCAGACGACATCAAAAAACAAAACTTTATGTTTCAAAAAAATATCAACAATATTGTGTGTAATTTTTGCAGCTATATTTATCTTCGTATTAATGTCGCATATATATTCGTCAAATGCCAGATTTGAGACATCTGAGCGTTCATTGTTTTCAACAAAAGATATAGGAATATTTTTATACAATGTTCAATATTCTACAATAATATATTGCGGATTAATTCTTTTTATTGCATTAGTTTCTGCAGTTGTGATTGCCGTTGAATATAAATTTCAATCAAAAAATGATGATTTTGAAAAAGTTAAAAATAAACCAAATATATCAAGCAAAGCTAGATTGGTAAAAAAAAATATTAAACAAGGAGAGGTAATTTTATGAACAAATCGAAAGAATTAAATATTGGAAATTTAGCAAAATCATTTGGGCACTACTTTATTGCTACATTTCTCACTTTTTTATCAATAGGATGCAATATGCAAACATCAATACATATCAAAATACTATCAAATATAGATATTGCATTCATAATGTATGCGATAAATTTACTAAATAAAAATTTTAATATACCATTTTTATTCTTTCTAATGGTAACAAAAGAATCATTTGAGTTTTTAAATTACGGATCATTGATGATATGTTTTTTTGCAACATTATTAATAAAAAACAAAGTATTAAAACTAAATTTCTTTAAAATATTTAGAATTTTTGAACAATCATCTCCAAAATCCTACCAAGTATGTATTATATCATTTTTAATTTTAAAATACTCCATAGAAAAAACTAGCTCTTATGATTCGATAGTTATACTATTTTTTCAAATAGTATTTTACGTTTTTATTTATAAAGTATTTCATTTGTTTTTCAGAAAATCATTCAAAAAACAGCAAATAATGTCTGGATACTTTACAGATCATATATAATATCAATATTGACTTATTGCAAAAAATAAATCTTTTGAAATGATAGATTTTGATAAATTTTGTGATAAATTAATCTCTGTAGATGTTGTTTTAATTTCGTCTATTTTTAACTGCGTAGCGCTATCAAAAAATTCTACAATGTAAAAATTAGAGCTTTGTTTTTTGCTCCAGAATTTATAACTAGCATAATTAAAAATTGAATTAATAAATATTTTTACCACACCATCCAATCCAATAAACATAAAATAAGTCAGAATACTTTGCTCCTTAATCAAATTTGATGAAGGAATTTCAACTTTTCGACCTTCATCTATGGTGCTATAATTATCTTTTGCGATAATAAATAATTTTGAGTTAATAAAATTACTTGATATGGTAAATTTTTGCAAATCCTCAACAAAATAAAAATTTAAGTCGGTAAAATCATGCTCAATATCGCTATCAAATAGACCTCTGCTAAGATTGGAAATTATGCAAATTTTATTGCCAATAAACTCAATATTTTGAAATCTCAACATTTCATTACCAATTTTAATAACATTTGTCAGCATTGTACAATTTTCATCTAAATTATATATCGCAAAATCATCATTTAACAACAATGTTAATTTTGTGTCATTGTCTTGTAACTCTTTCAGCTTGTTGTTATCATAGTTATTTTTAACATCAATCACAATGCCATTTCTTGTTTCGCTATAAATTTTTCCAAGATAAAGTATATCATTATTTTCATTTTTCGCAAAAATATCAACGTCTTTCCACTGCTTTACATCAGATGCAATTCCAATTGAAAAACTATATTCATTGGAGCTAGCGTTTTCAATCCATGGAAAATTATCAACAAACATTCTAATTTCGGTAGAATATAAAATCTCCATTTCCGAAGAATCATCTGGCGTTAATATTGATTGTTTTTCTTTTTCAATTGAAGTATTATTTGCTCGAATTTTAACAGTATTATTTTTGTAATTAAAACATAGTTCTGTAATTTTTAAGTCAATCGATGAATCATTGAAAGTTTGAATATTCAAAATATCAGAACCTTGAAGAAATTTATAATTTTCCGTTAATGAGAAATTAAACTCATTGTTCATTAATGTAATTTTTCGCAAAATTCTTGATGCTATTCTTTTTGCGTCCTTGTCGCTTGTTGCAATTGGTAATTTTAAACTATACGTGTCATTTCCGTAACCGGAATTAACCGTATTAATTCGAAAATTTTCATCATTAATATACAATAATTCAACTTTTTCAGTTGTACATTCGGATGATTTACTATTGATCAGAAAATCAGATGAATTATCAAGTAATACGAAATCATCGACTCCAATATTAACAATTTTTTGATTAGAATATTTAAATGTAATTTTGTCATAATTGAAACAAATATCAAAATTATACACCTCACTCAGCATTTGCAAAATACCAAAACCGGTAGTTTTTGAGTTAATTATTATCCCAGAAACATAAAAATCTAAATCTTGTATTTCAAATTCATAATCACTCAAACCGCATGTTTTACAAATTGAGATTATAATATCAGAAATAGAGCCATAAGAAAGTTTCCCGTTTATAAAATGACCATAACGCCAAGAATTTGCATCACTCCATATATCTGAACGATTTGGAAAAAATGGATACGGCCTGGCATCAAGGCACCATAAAAATGCCCGATCCAAAAATTCGCACTCCTGAAAATATTCCAAACTTGCATAAATTGCTGATTTTTGAGCTTTAAAATCAACGGTTCCAGTCGATAAAAATGGCAAACCTGAATCTTGTGAACCGGGTGAAAAAAATACATTTGGCTGATTAGTGCAACAATCAACGGATGGAAAACCAAATTCTGTGAACCAAATTTTTTTCATTTTTGGAACCCATTTTGTCTTTTTCCCATCAGAATTCCAGTGTTCGTTTGACCAAAAGTGATTAACATTTTTCCATGCCCAATCGGCTCCAAGTGGTTGTGGATTTTTTCGATTTAATGAGTCTAAATAATAAAAATCATAACCTTCACCGCTAGTCCATCCATGTTTTATTTCATCGTAATTATATATCGAATTGTCAGAGTTTGTCAAAGGAAAATACGCATCAATACCTATAACATCGATATTTTCACTCGCCCAAAGATCATCCATATTGTAAAATCCACTGTCTGTATGATGATACTCACTCCAATCGGCAGCGTATGTAACTACGACATTTCCCCCTAAAATTTGTTTCACTTCACCAGCCAACTCAATTAATTTTTGTACCGCCGGATATTCAGATTGTAGATTTTTCAACCGCGTTAAACCAACCATTTCACTTCCAATTATAAAAGCATCAATTCCTGAATTTTTCAGCAAATTTGCATAATGTAAAATGTAATTTTTATACCCGTTTTTTTTATCAAAAAAATTTATCACATCATCAGCCGATCCAGTTAAGTGACCTCTCCATGGTTTATTTTCAACATCCATCATCAACATTGGATAAAAGCAAATTTTTTTTCCTTTGCTTTTTATGTACTCAGCATATCGCAAAATTGACAAATCAGAAGGTGTTCCTCCGTATCTTACATTTCCATTTTTATCCAATCCAACTATTTTTAAATCATCACGCCCAAGTTCACCAACCCTATATTCGTTTGGCGAATTTTTTACATCCCTGTATTCAACTTTCGGTATTATATCGCAATTTTTAATATCCATACCAGTTCCAAACCACGATGAAACAAGTGAAATATATTCTAAATTTTGAAATTCTTGACATATTTTATCAAATGAGTATTTCGCATCAGATAATCCTTCATTGTTATTTTGGTTTATTGAATCACCTTTTTCATAGCCAATATGAATTCCATTATGGTAAATTTTTTGCATTTTATAGCTAACTTCAGTATCATAGACAAACTCACCACTTCCTGGTATAACGCAAATGCTTCGTATTTTATCAGACTCATTAATAATTTTGTCTTTTTTTGTCAAATCAAAGGAAAAATTCGGTATTCTGCCATCCCACGTATTCAGAGAAAGGTTTTCAATCACAATATAGCACAAACCTCTAAAAGCCGGCGTATTTTCAACTCCGAGATATGATTGCATCAATGAATCTGGTAACTGAATTTCATCGCCTCCATAAAATCGAAATTTTAAAGATTTTAAATTGATTTTTTCACTATCAGCAAAAGCACCGTCAAGAGACAAGATTTCTCCTTTGCATAATGCTATTGCAAGATTTACGGAGTAACTTACATTAGTCGAGCCCTGAACCGTTCCAGCTTTTGTTCGAGTTGCGGCGGATTGCGTTGTTTCTTTTTTTATTCCACTTGTCCAAATTATATTGCCTGAAACCCTCATCTTACCAAAAATTTCCGGAATAATTCTAGCATATGTCGAGGTTTGCAAATTTACATCTGCAATAGAAAAATTATATCTAAATGGACTGTATTGTTTTTTTAAATCACTCGAAATATTTGTAAAATCTTTTACAAGACTTCCTCCGACCAATGAAGTGATTATTGAATCTTGACTTCCAGATCCAGAAATCATACCAAGAACGCTACTGCCAACACCAAATCCCATAAACCCACAACAACAATAGATTAATGATTTTTTGATATTTTTATCTTGGAAGCATTTTATTTAATTTGCCTTTATCAATAAGTCTGCTAATCCGATGCGCTATAACAAAACGAGGAGAGTTTAAAGCTCTCAAATCACTTACTATGGAATCTTTTTTGTAAATCATAATTTCGTCAAGTATATTTATACGAACTGCTCCTCTTCGATTTACTTTTTGATCTAATATATTAGAATCTGATGATGGTTGAATTTTGTTATTTTTTTGCCTCGATAGACCGCATCCCATTGTTTTATAAAATTTAATCAAACATCAACAAAATCCGATACAATAATAGACATTCCGTATTCGTTAAAATCTATATTTCCGATAACGTGAACCATTTTTCCGGTTTTGTTTTTAATAAAGTCTGCAATAAAAGTCACCTCACAATTGAATATAATTGCATTTTTCCAAATATAATTACCGTTAATTTTTTCAAATGATCTTAATGATAATTTATAATGTTTTTCTTTTAGAACTGTGTATTTTGCAATCACAACATCCTTGATTAAAAAATTTGGCTTTGGATTTTCGATTCCAAATGGCTCAAGTTTTTTTATATCAATCATTTGATCGTTTAGCTCTTGAATAAAAACCGATGAGTGAATATCTATTTTTGCATTACTCTGACTGTCTTCGCTTTGTTGTTTTAAAAAATCTTCAAAAAAACTATACAGACTCTCAAAGTCATCAAATTTTGCGGAAAATCCAGCTGCAGCAAAATGCCCTCCACCTTTTAAAATTATTCCACGATCAAGCGCGCCTAAAACTGCCGAACCTATATCAACTCCATCAGCACCTCTGCATGATGCTTTAATGATTTTTACACCCGATCCATCGGTTTTAATTGCACCAATAATTGCCGTTTTATTGAAGGACTCTTTAATTTTTGATGCAACTATTCCAACAACTCCTTCATTATAATCTTCCGAAACTATAAACAAAATACTTTTGGATTCACCGATTAATATTTTTGCTTTTTCCGAAGCATTCTCAACGATATCGCTCTGAATATCTTTTCTTTCGACGTTTAAATCAAAAAGCTTTTTTGCCAAAATATCAGCCTCGCTTTGATTTTTAGCGGTAAGTAAATCAACCCCAATCATACCGCTATCAAGCCTTCCTCCAGCATTTATCATTGGACCAATGATGAAACCAATTTCATATGTCGATTTAATTGAATCTATACCAGCAGCTAACATTAATGCCTTTATTCCAATAAACGCATTTTTTATCCTAATATCTAATTTATCAAAATTTTTCAGATTTTCCCGCAAAATTTCCAATCCGGTTCTATAAAAAGCTCTATTCAAACCCTTCATTTTCATCATATCACAAACGCTTCCAATCATAGCAAAGTGTGTTAAATTTATCAAACTCGGAATATTTACAACCAAATCCGGCTTATTTATTTTTAGCTTTTTAACAATATCACAACAAAGCAAAAATGTAACACCAGCGGCACAAAGATGTTTTAATTCACTATTATCACCAATTTGATTCGGGTTAACTATCGCAGCAGCTTTCGGTTTTTCTTCCTTTGAAATGTGGTGATCAATTACAACAACTTTTATCCCAAGGTTCAAAGCAAAATCAATTGGCTCAAATGCCGTTGTTCCACAATCAAGTGTTATTATCAATTCAACACCAAGATTTTTCATTTTCTCAAACAACTTAATACTAGGACCGTATCCATCGATAAATCTGTCAGGAATTATTATAATTGGCTCAATGTTTAACCAATTCAAAAAAGTTTTTAATATTGCTCCGGACGTAACCCCATCAACGTCGTAATCTGACAATATACCTATTTTTTTTCTATTATTTATCGCATTAATAATCTCATTCGAAGCATCACCCAACATGATTAAATTTGTATTATCCGGGATTAAATTTTTTAGCCTTGGATTTAAAAAATCATCAATATTATCATTATCGATATTTGAATTTGTTGATAAAATAGATGATACCGGTTGCGATATACCATATTCATTTTTTGCAATATTTTTTATCAACTGATCGCAGTTTAAAATATTGACAATTTTATCGTTTATAGTTTTCATTACCATATTTTAGAATTTTATAGCTTTAATCGCATCGTAAAATTTTACCATTTTGGCAAATATATCACTCAGAAAAATAAATGAATCACGGCAAAATAATTCAAGACCCTGAATTATATCGGGCAGAATAGGGTACAGCTTTTCTATATTGCTTAAAAATCCAAGAGTTGCCGTAATAACGAACAACATTAAAACTGACCATATATTGGCAAATTCAGTTATCATAGATGGCAGAATAATTGCATCAGATGCTTCAACATTTTGAATTTTTTTCATCCTAGATGGAGTTGATGGATGAGTTGAAAACATTGTCTGCCAAAAATATCTAGACCCAGAATTAATTTTCTCAAGACCAAGATATATAAATTCACCACCAATTGCCTTTGCAGAATCAAGATCACTTCTGTATTCGACTTCTCTTGATAAATATTTCGAAATAAATGCCGCAGATCCAAGTATTATTTTTTTTTCAAAAATAGAATAAATGCAAAAATTAACAAATTCATAAATTCTTAATATAAAAAATTTCACAAATAAACCAATAAATGGAATTAACGATAATGCTGATATAGGGATGAACATTATAGACGAAAGGATTTTGCTTATAATTTTAAGTGCCAAATTTACTGAATAAACAAAAATTCCGGGTAAAAAATCAGAATTAACAATATGAGACATCTCATGTCCAATAATTCCTGCAACAGATTTAACCATGTCATCTCTATCTTTTGCATTTGCGGAAATATGTAGCATGAGTCCAGTGGTTAAAATTATTTTCGAAACTCTAAAACCTCCTATTGCATAAGCATTTATATCATTATCGTGAATCAACAATAAATCTACTTTATTGGCTTTTTTGTTGAATTTTTC
>CAMCTP010000036.1 GCA_945878495.1 Rickettsia typhi
TATTGAGCCTGATGAATTCATATTCAAAGAATTATTTGATTTGACAATCTATATTTTGTGCTATATTCTCAAACGATTTTTGTATTGCAGTTTTGTGCGAAAATTCAGAATTTATGCCTATCAAGTGAAGTTTTTTTGATTTTAACGCTTTTTTGTGAAAGAAGTCAAAAATAAAATACGATAAATCAAGAGAGAAGAGTAAAATAATACCGGAGATTGATATATTTAAAAATATATCACCTGTTTCCGATCCCGTGAGATTGAAGTCCAGACCAACGACCCATTTTTGGATTGTTAATATAAATATATCTGCAATAAATAGGAAAATGAAGTTTTTGTAAGATTTTAGATTGATGATATATAGACAGTGAAAAAGTGGAATTTTTTGTAAAAATGAATTTTCTTTAATGCAGTGAATTTTATCACTTATGTTAACAAAAGATCCCTTGCTATTTGTTCGTATTTTTGAGTATGTTTTGTATATATTCATTACGTTAAAATTTTTTGGTTAAATCTATGTATATATTTTTAAAAATGCAATTGTTTTTTATTTTTTTAATTATTATTATGTTTCAAAGATCGAAATTATGTCTACAATATTTAACAAAACAATATTAAAATTCTGCCTATTGGGTGTGCTTGACAGGTTCATGTTAATATATTCCGTTTATATAATGTTTTTTGCTAAAATTGGTCTCAATCCCATGATGCTTGGTGCGGTTTTAGCGACATACGAGTTTGGTAAAATCTTTGGAGATCCGATATTTGCATCCCTTGGAGATAAACATGGAAGGAAAACATTGATAATATATGGCTTTGCTTTTAAGGGTCTTGGCGTTTTATCTTGGGTTCTATTCCCAGGTATAGCATCTTCTTTTGTTGGCGTTTTATTGATTGGAGCAGGAAAATCGGGAACAAATAACATAGATTCATACATGTATGATGAATTTAAGAGTAATGATATTGCGAATAAGTTCAAAGATGCAATAGCATTGAAGTCAATATTTACAAATTTAAGTGCTTCATGTGGTGGATTTTTTGCTTCAATTTTGTATAAAAAAGGTGGATTTGATGCGGTATTTTTAAGTTCAGCAGTAATAATATTTTGCGTATCAATACCGTATATTTTATTTGCTTTAAATGATTCTAAATCATATGTTAAAGAAAATAAAAATATCTCAATTTTGTCAATTGTAAAAAATGGTTTATCCTGCACCAAGGCTGATAATAATGTTTTATTCTCGGTTGTAATGACGGCGATTTTTTATTCAGTCTATATTATTATGACGGATACAAATAAAATGGTAATGAATGACATTGGATTTACTCCTGATTTTATAGCCAGAATATATGCAATAGCTCATATTATACCGGCCATAACTACGGCCGTTTTTCTTATTATTCGACCTGATTTAATGATCGGAGGGGTTGTAACATTATCTATTGTAATATGGATATCTATATCCGTGATATCTTTCAATTTATACGGCCAACCTCTTATTGCATCAATACTGATGTTTTTGTTTATGTTCCCAATCTTTGATGTATGCTTAAAAGATCAAATGCAAAAAGTTATTCCTTCAGAATTGCGTTCGACTATTAATTCGTTCTCTCATCTGATTTCTTCTTTTTTTAATATCATTTTTAGTTTGACAATAGGGTTTATCGCAAATAATTATTCCTATCAACACGCAATGACGGCATTTCCTATAATGATATCAATTTTTACTATATCGATTATGGTTTATCAAAAATCAAAATACAAAATTATTTTATAGATCGAATATGGCATTTTTTGAATATTTCATAATATTATTATTTTCGATCGCTGCAATATTTGTATCGCTAGTGATGATTTTTTCATCGACATTTCCCGCAATCTTCGCCTCAAGTCTTTTGAGTTTGTTTGTAATGATTATTTATTTAGTTATTTCTGCGCCGGATGTTGCAATAACAGAGGCTGCTGTTGGATCGGCGGTTTCAACAATATTTTTGTTAATAGCGATGAAGGGTATAAATCATTACGCTGGAGATGATGGTGTCATAAAAGTTGATAAGGTATCAAGAATTAAAACTAATTTACTCAATGGATCTGTTCTAAAAAGCCCATATTTAATGATAATTTTAATAATATCAATATTTTGTGGCATAGCTGATGCGTTTATTAATGTTTCTATAATCGAAGGCTCAGAGCACATGAAATCTTCAGCGTATTATATCACACAATCTTACAAAGAAACTGGAGTTAAGAATATTGTTACGTCGGTTCTTGGCGGTTACAGAGGTTTTGATACCATGATAGAATCTTTGGTTGTTTTGATTGCCGCTCTTGGTGTTATGTATATATTGAAAAGTGATCCAAAAACTGATCAGATGAAAAGTAGTGTCAATAAGGGTGATTTGTAATTTTTTTATAATAAAATGATTGATGTTTCTAGTGTTGGAGCAAGGTTTGGTTTTAAGGTAAGAAGTGGTATTATTTCTTTGGGCGATAAAATTAAGCATAAAATTTACTCCTTAAATTTTAGAGATTTTAAGATTATTGCAGCTGGTCTTTTATTTGTCGTTATCGCTTCTGTTGGACATCTTGTTATCAAAGATTCCTTGACGCAAAAACAAATTATTAGATATATTGAAATTCAAGATAAGATTCAAAATGCATCATCTATGTCAAATTCCGATATTGACAAAGAGTTTTTAAAACCTTTTAGCGGATTGTTTAGGCTTAATAATGCGGTTAAAATTTCCGCTCAATTAATTGGCAATAAAGATAGAATTGATGATGCAATATACATTCTCGAGAGAAATGCACATTTGGCAAAAATTCAGGACTCAAGAGATGCGGTTGAAATGACAATATTTAGCCTTTATTCTTCTCGTATAAAAGAACCAAGTAATAAAAAATATATTGAGCAACTAGCTAAATCTAAAAGAAAATATTCACAACTAGCAAAGGAATTACTCGGTGATTTGGAGTTATCAATGGGTAATGCGGTTGGTTATTTTGAGATAATTAAATCGCTTTATATTGAAATGGATGATATATTTTCCCCTAACCAGCAAGATAGAATACACGAAATTTATTATGCTTTGTATGCCGATGCGGCTGATTAGTGTTTGTTTTATTTTAGCTGGAATTATAGCCTGCAACAAGTCAAAAATTCCAGATAATGACAAAAGAATATCGATATTTGATTACGATTCCTTCGTTTCGTTGGATCAAAATATAGCCAGAATTAAAAATCAAGAGCCAAAAAATAACGACCAATATTTGAGTCACAGTTATTATGATTCAAATAGCGAAGTTTTTCATTATAGCGGAGAAGTTGAAAAAATTGATTCTATTAAGCTCGGAGGGGCTGATTTTTCTTTTTTTAAAACCGACAATTCAGTTGTTCGATATAAAGATCAAATTGTAGTTTTGGATGATATCTTGAATGTCTGGATTGTATCTTCTGATCTTAAAACAAAAGAGCAAATTTTTAAAACTGATAATAAGTTATCGGATTTTGCATCTCTGACAATTTATGAAGATTTTTTAATTAGGTCGGACAGTATTGGTAATATTGTGAAAATTGATCTCAGAAATTTTAATATTGTGGCAAAAGTTCATGATCCAAGGTATAAATTTTATTCAGGATTTTCCTTTGCAAAAGATTCTAATTTATTATACGGACACGCTTCATCGGGGGTAATTTTTGCTTTTAATATCGATGATTTGTCGGTAAAATTTTCGATTTCAGATGGTTCAAATGATCAAAATGGTATAGCTAATTTATCTAGCGAGCAGTATATTAATTTTGCCAGACCAACGGTTAAAGGTGATAAATTGATTGTTATAAATAGATATGGAGATATTTTGTTTTTAGATAAAATAAGTGGAAAAATAATTGACTCAAATAGACTAGATTTTATATCAGGTAGATCTATTTTATATAGTACTCAACTTTCGTTTGACACCCCTATGTTTAAGCCTTTTGTGAATGATGTGGTTGGATATTTTGGATCAAAAATTTCAAATATTGCGGTATTTTCAATGAAAAATCTAATGCCGGTGTACTCGACAAAATTTAATCAAAATTCACCGATTATATCATCTCCAAATTTTTTGTACTTCATAACAAATCAAAATCAATTGCTGGCAGTTCACATTGAGAGCGGGATGGTAAAATGGTCTTTGGATTTGCCAAAATATCACGATCATAAAATGCCAAAATATCTGTCAAAAGGCAAGGGGTACAATAGGTCTAAGTTAAACTTTAGAGGTCCGATGTTTATAAATGGTGATATAGTTTTATTTTCACCTTTTGGAAAGATGCTGATTGTTGATATTGAAGGAGGTGAAATAAAAGAGGAAAAAAGTATTCCAAGTTGTATTTTTTCAACACCGGTTGTTATGGATGACGCAATATTTGGATATTCGCTTTGCGATTCCAAATTGTATAAAATACATTAAAGAGACATCATTCTTTCTTTTGACTTTTCAACCTCTGGCTGATCATATGGGTTAAGTTGAAAGTAATGACAGCACAAAATCGTTTCAAGCATGTAAAAGGTCATTATTTTGTACATAAAATATTCATCCATTTTGCAATTTATCATATAAGATGGTGAATTATTGTCACATAAAGCCAAATGAGTTGCATTTGCTGCTGAGTTTAAAATACCCTCAATTGAAGCATTTTTATTGCTTATTACCGGAGATTCAAGTTTATTGTGCGATTGAAAAACTGGGTTTAATATGGTAAAAATTTTATCCTTTGGTCCGCCAAGATAGAGTTGTAATTTGCTATGTTGGTCAAGAGGTCCTATTGCACCACATGGATTTGTTCCAAGTCCACTTTTCCCGATACTTTCCGACCATATTTGTATGTACCATTCGATAAAATATTGATAGCTTTGTTTGTAGCAAAATAATACAGTGGCTGAAAGACCTTGTTTTATCGATGATATTGTTGCATTTACTCTGTCAACAAACAGTGAATCATTTTGCATTGATTCAATTATTTGAATTGCATTGCTTAAATTCTTTTTTACATCAATGCCAATTATAGCAGATATTAGATTTGTATTATTGGAAAAGGCCGACATTCTTCCAGATATATCTCCGCTCCATTCTAATATTTCAATTTGATATATTGCAGCAAGTTCGCTCATTTTACTATTTTTATTTGCTGTAATTACTAGGGATTGATGGTTGATATTTTGCTTTGAAAGCCCGAATGATTCAAGATATTGACATATTACTATCATTTGAGATACTGTTTCAATTGTATTTCCTGACTTGCTGATAAATAGAAAAAATGAATCATTTATATTGTTGTTTTTCAATGAATTCATTACTGTATCATAATCCAGATTATCTATAAAAATTAGATTGTTTTTTGAATTTTTATACTCGTGCCAAAGCGCTTTTCCTGCGAGTGTTGACCCCCCAATTCCAACGATAAAAATGTTTTTGAATTTGCTTGATATTCCAATTCCAAGATCTATGATTTTTTCGATATTTTTGATATTTTGTGCTACGTTAATTATTTCCTGAAGTTTATCGTCTTTTTGGATTGCTGAAGATATCCAGCTTGAATCGATGTGATTTTCACATTTTAAAAAACCCTGATTAAAGTCAACTTGTTTAAAAATATTATTCATATTTAGATATTTATCTATATTAGAGTTGAAAATTATCGAATAATTGTCAATAACTTTTTATACTTGCTTTTTGGGAAACTTGCTTTATGTATAAATGATTTTTTCGATATTTTATGTCAAAAAGAGTAGTCGTAACTGGCTTAGGAATAACACTGCCAGGTGCTTATAATATTGAGTCTGCGTGGTCAAGAATTTTAAAAGGAGAGTCTTTTATATCGTCAATTGATAATTTTGATACATCGGGAGTTTTGACAAAATACGCCGGTGAGATAAAATTTTCCGATAGAGATTATTCCGGTAAATCAGGTTTTATGTATGATAATTTATTCGATACATCAGAATGCGGAGATAAAAAAGAAGTTCGCAGACTGGATAAATTTATTTTATACGGAATTCACTCATCCATTCAGGCAGTAAAAGATGCAAATATCGAGGATGGAGTTGATAAATCAAGAGTTGGTGTGATGATTGGATCGGGAATAGGTGGAATTGCTGGAATTGATGAGAACGCAATTACTTTAAATAATGATGGCGCTAGAAAAATAAGCCCATTTTTCATACCATCAGTATTGGTTAACATGGTTTCCGGTCATGTATCTATGAAATATGGTTTTAGAGGGCCAAATTTTGCAATTGTTAGCGCTTGCGCAACTGCGACACATTCAATAGGAGAGGCCGCAAGAATGATTGCTTGTGACGATGCGGATATAATGATAGCGGGTGGTTCGGAAGCGTCTATAACGCAACTTGGAATTGCTGGATTTAATGCTGCCAGAGCATTGTCTACTGCTTTTGCGGAAAATCCATCACAGTCATCTAGGCCTTGGGATAATGCACGAGATGGCTTTGTTATGGGAGAAGGAGCCGGAGTTATAGTTCTTGAAGAATATGAACATGCAAAAAAACGTGGTGCAAAAATATATTGCGAACTCGTTGGATATGGAGCTTCTGCTGATGCTTATCATATTACAGCTCCTCATCCGGAAGGCGAGGGCGCTTTGCTGGCAATGTCGACTGCGCTTCGCAAAGCTCGTATTTCAGCTGATAAAATAGATTATATAAATGCACACGGGACATCAACTCCAGTGGGAGATTTAGCGGAGGTGAAATCAGTATCGAAATTAGTTGGAGATCATAAAAGCAAGGTTTCAATGTCATCAACAAAATCTGCGACAGGTCATTTACTTGGAGCTGCCGGTGGAATTGAAGCGATTTTTTCAATTTTGGCAATAAGGGATCAAATTTGCCCGCCAACTATTAATTCAACAGATTTATCAGAAGGTTGTGATTTTGATTTTTGTCTTGGATCGGCAAAAAAAAGACAAATAAATTATGCATTATCAAACTCATTCGGGTTTGGTGGCTGCAATGGAAGTCTTTTGTTTGGCAAGATTTAATGCTTCTTGCAATTGATACCGCTAATAGATTTTTATCACTTTCAGTATCGAGCAAAAATGGTGATTTTTATTTCACGTCAGATATACCAAATTTACAGCTTGAAATTATTTCACATGAGGTTGATTTGTTGTGTAAAAAATCCGGTTTTTCCGCTTCTGATTTAACCGAAGTGGTTGTCAATCGTGGAATTGGGAGTTTTAATGGGATTAGGGTTGGAGTTTCCTATGCAGTTGGATTAACTTCATTCTCGGATATAAAGCTTAAAACAATAACAACGCACGATATTTTGTATCACAAAGCTTTGCTTGATTGCGAGAAAAATGGAGATCAAGATTATTGTCAGATTATTACTAAAGGTGACGGTTTAAATAAGTTATGTGTTGGAAAATTTTCAATGGAATCGCTTCGGGTTGAAAGTTTCATTAATTCGGATGCTGATGAATTGGATGGTGGATTTATTATATCTGACGCTGATTTAATTGATAGCTTTGATGGCAAAGATTTAGATGTGGTCTATGTTTCAAAAAATTCTGCGGAAGCTTTACTAGCGGCGGCAAAACTTTCCTCTGCGGAAGTAGGTATTGTGGATTCTTTTTATTTCAGGGGTTTTTTATAAAAATATGAAAAGAATGATTGATATTTTTTTATTATCCTTGCTGGTAATTTCCTGCAACAATGAAAAAAAAATTCATGGATATAGAAATTTAGAGCATATAAAAATGTACAATGGTTCAAAAAATTTGAGCAATATTTCCATCATGGAAGATTTTGGAGATCCATCATTTGATGTTAATGGAAAAATGTACTATGTTTCAATTCATGGAAAAGACTCTTGGGCAAAAGCTTTTATTCCAAGTAGAATAGAGGTTTGCAAGGTAGGCAATAAAGCAGATTGCCTCAATGATTTAACTTTTGAGGTAAGAAAATAAATCATTGTGATTTTCGGTGATTTACTGCGTTCCTCGATCTGAAGAATAAAATGTATATATTATCTTTTATTTTCCTCGGCAACTCTTTCGTATTGTTTAGATCTTTTAACTTTTTTAGCAGCTCTAACAAGATCAACAGAAACAACAGTTGGAGAAAGTGCGTTGAAATTTATAACCGTTTGAACGCCATGTAAAAATGATTTTACGATACCTATTCTGTATACGCATTTTGATTTTGATTCTTTAACATATATGCAAACACCTTCATGAGATGATAGTTTTTTGTTGCTTGCCGATTTAACTTTTATGTTTATAAGATCACCGGATTTTATTTCGTCTATTTTTTTGCCGTTGATAAGACGCTCGAACTGAGCTACATTAAATTCAGTTACAACCTGAGCTGTTGAAAATTTCTTAGTTTTAGCAATTTCTGTGTTAGACATGTTGAAAATAATATCTAAAAAATTAGAATTTATCTAAAATTAATAGTCAAGAAAAAAGTTGCAAATTATTTTTTTAATCATTAATTGCTCATAATAATTATATAGTTAAAAATGTTAAAAATCAAACACTTTAAGCCAAAAAATTTACTTGATTTATTATCGATAGCATCAATTATATTTGCTCTTATTTTCGTAATTTTATTTAAAGTATTTAGCCATTTAGTTGACGACAGATGGTATAAAAACAAGGATAGCGGAATTGTTTCATCGAAGGTTTTTTATGATGATAGCGGAAAATTATTGCCAAAAAGCGAGGGAAAAAGAGCGTTTTTTCGAGCTATTGGTAAAACTGAAGGTCAAATTTTAGCCGATGATTGGGGGACGTATTATTTAAGAGCTTCATGGGCAATTCCCCAATTAATGCCTCAATTTTTTAATTATTCTGGGGTTGGAGGAATGTACAATGCATCGCTATTTTCCACATACATGATAACAAAAGTGGTAAAAAAAGTTGCTCATAAAGAGAGGCCGGATCATTCAAATTTTTTCTCATTTCCATCTGGTCATTCATCAGGAACCGCAACGCTTGGTGGGTTTCTTCATAAATTTTATGGAAAAAAAATTGCATCACCGTTTATACTTGCCTCGATTATAACCGGTGGAAGTAGAATTTACGCAAATAGGCATGATTTTTGGGATGTTTCGGCTGGCTTGACAATTGGTTGGGCTTGTGGTTTTTATACAAATGCTGT
>CAMCTP010000037.1 GCA_945878495.1 Rickettsia typhi
TGCCAATTGATTGCTTTCATGGGGAACAATATCGAATTGCATAATATGGGACATTGTCTTTGATATTGTATTTAAAGCATAAATAGCTAGTTTAAATCCATGTCCTTGTTGATAATCTGGGTGTATCATAATAGTCCCGTCACCTAAAATATGAGCCAAGCATTTAAATTTTGATGTAAATGCTTTAAAATAGCCAATAATTTCATTATCACGTTCTATAACCAAAACTAAACCTCTTTCAATCCCAGTTTTAACCATTTCTTCAACATAGTCAATTGTAACTTCATAATCTTCTTGAGTTAAATTACCTGGATTATGTTTTGTTACAGCTTTATATAAATCATAGATTTGATGAATATCTTCCAAGGTTGCTTTTCTGATGACAGATGACATATTAAAATTATTACTAACAAACAATAATTAATAAAATATTTTATTAATATCAAGTATTTTTTTTAATCTAATAACATTATCATGAATTAGAATAATAATACAGTGAAATGTAATACTAAAAATATGCTTTCTTTTATATTTTTAGCTATATTGTGGGTTAGAATCATTATTATTCTGCATAGCAATTATTCTAAGCTGCCTAAAGGTTTGTATTTTAATTATAGATTTATTATTACATTATTGAAAAATATTTCAAACCTTAAATAAGAAATCTTTGCACTCTACTTACAAAGCAACCAAATTCAAAAATACTTGACTTATAACTTCGCAATGTTATAATGAACCCGCTCCAAGGTTTTAATATATTAATGGCCTATTGTTATTGTAAAAACTGTAAAACTTCGAATGTTTTTCATAGTGTAAATAAGATCTATGAAAATAACGCTGCCTTTGTCCGTTATAATTCCGTTGATTGTGATGCACATTTCTTGTCTTTCACAATAGGAAGCACAAAATATAAAAACAAACTTTTTATATTTGAATGCAATCGATGTAAATATGTTACATATAGACATGGAAATCAAGATAATGCTGAGCAGATTTTTCCAATAGAACCAAACGGCGAACCTTTATCTGAAAAAATACCTGAAGAAATTAGGAAAGATTTTGATGAAGCAAGGCTTGTGGTAAATTACTCTATAAGAAGTGCAAATGTTTTAATGAGACTATGTACAGAGAAAATATGTAATTTTATTGGAGAAATTTTTTTGAAAAGTAATCAAGAGAAGATTGAGAAAGAGATATTAAATAATAAAATTAGCATTATAAAGTCAAAAAATAATTATATTGGCTTGAATTTAAAAATCTTTGATATGTTAACAGTATTACAAAAATATGGAAACGAGAATGCGCATGCTATAAGAACAATATCCGATTCAGATACAAAAGAATCATTTGACGCTTTACATATGTTTGTTCATCTAATCTGCAAAAATATTATCGATATTTTAGAAGCAGATGAGAAGCTTGATCAAATGAATAAAGAAATTCAAAAAAAAACTTAATAACCAATAATTTCAATAATTCCTGAATTGCTATCAACATTCAAAGAACCGCTAACAACAACCATTTCAATCGCTGATCTCTCAAGTTTTTCAACTGCATTATCGGAGAATATGCCGTGGGTTGCGTAGGCGAAAACTCTATGAGCATTATTTTCAAGGAGGATTTTTGAGGCTTCTATTATGGTTCCTCCGCCGTCAATCATGTCGTCGATTATAACTGCTGTTCTGTTTTTAACATCCCCGAGTATTTCCATGGTAATTGAATTTTCCGTCCTTACCTTGTTTATGATTGCAATTTTAAAAGTTTGATCGGCGAAAAATCTCTTAAATCTCGAAGCTGAACCTGCGTCTGGAAAAACGATAACCACGTTATCTGGTTTAAAATTATCGTTTATATGCTCGATGAATCTTGGAATCATGCTAAGATGATTGACTTTGCATTTAAAAAATCCCTCAATTTGAACTGCGTGTAAATCGTATGTTGTAATTTCATTTATTCCGCAATTATTTATTATATCAGCAATTAATTTTGAACCCAAGGAAACCCTTGTATCATAGGTTTTATCCTGTCTTGTGTAGGGAATAAATGGTGCAAAATATGTAATTTTTTTCACATTGTTGCGTTTTAAAACATCGCATACAATTTGCAATTTCATTAAATCGTTATTGAATTTTCCAACCTCGAATGATTGAAAAATAGTAATTTCTTGATTCGATATATCTTCTTGAATTTCAAACTCAATTTCCCCGCAGTGAAAGAGTTTTATTCGTGATTTAATTTCAGTATAATCCTGTGAAATTAATCCATTGTAGTTAAGATTTATGCATTTTTTTGCGTCAAAAGCAAGGCGATTGATATGTCTTCCACCCTCAAATTTTTCGTTTATGAAAGTTTCTATCATGTTTATTGCATCTTGAAATTCGGTAAATTTCTCACCAAAGCAAACCACATTTGAGTTATTGTGCGATCTTGCAAGTTTTATTTGATCTTGACTTATTGCATTACAAGCCCTGATATTGTTAAATCTATTGGCAAAAATTGACATTCCTGTTCCCGTTCCGCAAACTAAAATTCCAAAATTTACAACCGGAGATATTTGGTCTTTTGATGAATTTTCTTGTAATTTTAATATCATTCTTTCAGCAATTTCATTGTAATTGCATGAAGTATTTGAATCAGTTCCAAAATCTAATATCTCATATTTATCTTGGAAGTATTGAATTATTTTACATTTTAACTCAAAGCCTGCGTGGTCTGATGATATATAGATTTTTATTTTATCGCTCATAAATTAAATTTATTTCTTTAATTATATATATCATGGGATGAGAAATTTTATAATTCAATAACAATGTTAATCGATTTTTACTTTAGAAATGCTCGCCAGCTTGCAAATCGCCCATATCAACAAAGTATAATGTTTGAAAACCACTTGTCTCATATTTTGATATATCCGATTCAACATTAAGTATAGTTTTGTAGATCGTATTTGTAGTTTGATAATAATTTTGCCTGTTTGAAAAATACCATATAATTACCTCGCATTTTTCTCCATTTCGTAAATTCTTACCTCTCTTTTTATATGATTTATTGATTAGTTTTTGAATATCTTCTTGCGATATGTTGATCTCTCTTTCGACCATAGCAGACCTATTTTCGGAATTATAATCATCGTTAATGTCATATTTAAAATCCTTGTCGTAGGTTCTTGGATTTAACTCTTTTAATTCATAGTAAATTCCATTATTCATAATCTCGCCTTTTAAAGCATCCTCTTTCTTAAAATGACAAAAATCGGCGGATTTTTCAATGTTGTTTTGTTTTAAAAACAATGCAAATGCTAGTCCATCTTTGTCAAATTTTGTTGATTTATTTATTTCGATAGTCATAAATATAAAAAATTACTGGTAGACAGGAGGGGATTCGAACCCCTGATACGCTATGAACGTATACACGCTTTCCAAGCGTGCGCCTTAAGCCACTCGGCCACCTGTCTATATTATCGACTTTAGAAAAGCATTTTATATTGTCAAGGTAATTTTTATATTATTGCGATTTCTTCACCTCTTTGCATTTTTTGTAAAAAGCGGTAAAATCCGAATCTTCACCAAGATAATGGTTGTATAGCTGTGAATCTGGCTTTAGGTAATCTTTGATTTGCTCGTATAAGAGTTTATAACGAGGGAGTGATATCCTGGCATCTGGATTTTTCATTTCTACCATAAATTTTGCAAAATGTATTTCGTATGGCTTAGCATCTGAAATTCCATTATCATTACACATATAAACCATTTGACACTCAATCTTCTTACAAAACTCAATTTCTGTTTGCAGTCTTGTGGCTTTTGCTGTTTCTCTGGTTAATTCGGTAAGTTCTTTGGCTTGTTCTGTTTGATCTTTAATTGCTTTTTTGTTTGCCTTGAGTTCTTGTGTTTGGAAATAGACCGCCACACTGGCTACAATTATTGCAATACCTGAAGCTATATCAAAAGTCCAAAAATTTGGAGTAGTTAATATAGTTTTTGCAGCTGGAATTTGCCAAATAAACCAGCCAATAACGGCAAGAACTGCAATAATTAAAATAGCTCTTTTTAGTATCAATTTAACCTTCATATTTACTCAACTTAACCCTCAATTATCGAATTAACATCCCCAACCTTCAACGCCATTCCGCCGATTAAAAGGCCGCTGATGTTTTGAATATCAAGAATTTCCTGATAATTTACAGTGCTAACAGATCCTCCATAGCATATTCCAGCATTTGCGAAATTATTTTTGTCGGAGAATTCCTTTATAAAATCGGCAACTTCTTGAATTTGCTCGCTTGATGGAATTACGCCAGATCCTATGGCCCAAATTGGTTCATAGGCGATCAGAATTTGTTTATTTAGGAATTCGCTTGGTATAGATTTAAGTTGAGATTCGAGAAATTCGATATATCGTCCATCTTCTCTGGTTTTTAGATTCTCCCCTATGCAATATATCGGCGTGATGTCATATTTTGCCAGAATTGAAAGTTTTCCGGTAATTTGACTGTCGCTGTATTTTAGAAACTGTCTCGATTCGCTATGACCTATGATACAATATTGGCAATTGAAATCTAGGAGGTTTTTTGCCGAAATTTGACCTGTATATGCACCGTTTTCGAATTCTGAACAATCTTGCCCAGCGATACCGATGTTTTGATTGAATAAACTTCTGGCTAGTTCGAGATATGGATGTGATGGAGCGATAATGAAATTAATATCGTGATTAATATTTTTGGTGATTGAATTTGCATAATTTTCAACAAATTCTTTGCTGCAATTCATTTTCCAGTTAGCTATTATGTATTTTTTCATAAATTAATTAAACAAAATATTGTCTATTGCAATTTTAAACTCATCCATCGTCTTCACATAAATCTCACTGCCAGCTTCAACTTTTTTACTATATCTATTTACTCCAAAGCCGACAAAAGCATCGGCTTGCTTTGCTTGCCAAACCTCCAAATCATTTTCTCCATCGCCAATATGAATAACTTTACCCTTAATCTTTCCGCCCTCTTTTAGTACTTTGATTAAATCACTTTTCTTTTTTGAATAAACTGTATGAGTGTCAGGATTTTCACAATTTACATATTGAAATTTATCAAATGTGAATGCTTTTTGTAGAGAATTTGTGGAAAAATCTTTGAAATATCCAGAATAAATATCACTTTTTTCAATGCCAAATTGCTTTGCGAATTGTGGAATTATAGCACATCCAAAAGCAGAGCCTCCAATAATCATAACTTTATGCCCCTCTTGTTTTAGATTTTTAATTATAACTCCAAGTTCTGGTGTCTTGTTTTTAGTGATTTTTTGAATTGCAAAATCAACATCTTTTTTTGTTATATTGTCATAATATTTATTTGCAAGCTCTTTAACGAAATCATGTTCTTTATATTTTTTGGCAATTTCTTTCGTACCAACCTTATACTCTTGCATCCTTGCCTCATCGCCATTGACAATACTATAATATATTTGGTCAAAATAGGCTGAGTCTTTATTGAAATTATACATTGTTGCATCGAAGTCGAAGATGAAGGTTAGTTTTTCTTTATTTTTCTTTGCTTCTCGTTTTTGATTAAAACAGCCAGTAAATAATAAACACACTAGAAGTAATTTAAGCATTTTTTTCATAATATTTTAATATCTCTGATATTTCATAAAAGCCATTATCCAAATTGTCAACTGAATATAATGTTGAATTTTTAAAATGCGGCGGAGTAATTGTTAGATAATTGGACAAATGATAGAAAATTCCAGAATGTCCAACGATTAAAGGATTGTGATATTTTTCGATAATTTCGACTGCGATCTTTAGACGATTTTGAACATTGATATAGCTTTCAACGCCAACACCAATATTTTCGCCAAGCATCCATTTATCCCATAAATCATTTGAAATATATGGTCTTCCTTCAAGCTCGCCGCAACCAACCTCCGTTAACTCATTGATTGCTAAAATTGGTAAATTTAATTTTTGATTTACAATCTCTGCTGTATTTGCCGCTCTTGATAATGGTGAATGCAAGATTGTATCAAA
This sequence comes from Rickettsia typhi, assembly GCA_945878495.1. GTDB lineage: Bacteria > Pseudomonadota > Alphaproteobacteria > Rickettsiales > Deianiraeaceae > CAMCTP01. The sequence goes on from CAMCTP010000037.1 coordinate 6,028, forward strand.
TCGCAAATCATGAAAATTTTCGGTAATTTTCTCAGCAATATTTTTTGCTTGATTCAGCCCATTTTGATTTAGTGGAATATCAGTTTGACCATTGGTAAAGCCAAGCTTATTCCAATCTGTTTCGCCATGACGAAGAAGGTAAAATTTATTGATCTTCATTATTTTCAGTTATACTGTTCCAATATTTCTTTTGCCGCAGATGCACTTTCTATATTACTAACATCAATTTCCAAATCGTAAAAATCGGATAAACTCTCCATTAAACCTTCCTGCATTTTAATAAATTCCTTCGTTAAAAACAGATTATCAGTTCTCGTTTTTAGACGCTTTAATCGCTCCTCGAGGCTGCATTTTATTCCGATAAATTTGACATTATATTTTGCTAATCGATCGAGGTATAGATTTGCTAAATCTTTTGCATCGGGTCCATCTAAAGCTGTATCAATAACTATATTAAAATCTTTTTCAGCGACTTCGATTGCCATTGATAGTAAAATTCCGGCAACAATTCTGCGTCTAGCGAATCTGTTGTTATTAAAAAGACCTTTTAATCCATCATCATGATTTTCAGTTCCTGCTTCATTTTCGCAAAATTGAAAACCCTTGGGAAAAATTGTACCATAAAAATCTCCAACTTTATCCACCTGCAAATGAACAAACTTATCACCTGATTGACGACAAATTTCTTTTGCAATTGTGGACTTTCCAGAGCAAGATCCACCATTAAGAATAATAATTTTTGACATAGAACACTAAACTTGAATATTATATTGCAAGACTTATAGTAATTTGCAATATAATAATAAAAATGTTCTCAAATTTAGCTCAAGAGTGGTGGAATACATCTGGAAAAATGAAATTATTACACAAAATAAATCCAATTAGGGCTGAATATATCAGAGATTTAATCACCGCCAAATTCGGTGAAAATAAGGATATTAGTATTTTGGATTTTGGCTGCGGAGGAGGAATTTTATCTGAAGAAATTGCTGATATTGGATTTAAACAAGTTGTCGGTTTTGATGAGAATGCCGACTTGATATCAATGGCTGAAAATCATGCAGCCGATAAATTTCAAAATTTGAGCTATGTTGATAGCAGAGCTGAAATTTCTCAAAAATTCGATGTCATTGTGTGCATGGAAGTTTTGGAACATGTCGATGATGTTGATGAATTGCTATTATTTTTAAAATCTGCATTGAAGGATGGTGGTTTGATGATTTTTTCAACCATAAACAGAACATTAAAGGCAAAGTTATTGGTAAAATTTGCGGCAGAATATATTTTACGGATTGTTCCAAAAGGTATTCACGAGTATAATAAATTTATCAAACCATCTGAATTGCACCAAAAAATGGAGCAACTCGGCTTTCAAAATAATGCAATATCTGGCTTAAATTACAATCCAATCACTCAACAATTCAGTTTATGCAGAAGCGTTGATATGAATTATTTTATGGGTTTTGAGATGATTTCAGGAGAATAATTTCTGCGATTTCGCTGGCACTTAATTTCTGTGTATCAAAAATTTCATCATACAAATTCTTGCAAACATTATGTATATCGTGTTGTGCAATAATTGTCTCACGATTTCTAACTGGATTGTTATTAAATTCTTCAAATCTTTTAAGTTTAACGTCTAAAGGGCAGTGAATTCCAAAAAGCAAAATTTTTTCTTCAGTAAAAAAGTTGATATGTCGTTCGGCTATTTCAAGAGCTTCAACGCCATCAAAGGTTGTATCAATAACAACATTTTTACCGTTTTCCAAAAATATACGAGCGGTATTTAGTAATATTTCATCGCAAATCGGTCGTCCAATTTCTCGTGGAGTGCTTTGTTTATCTAGTATGGTAAAAAGATATTTTTTCGCCTCATCCACCTGCAAATGAACAAACTTATCACCTGATTGACGACAAATTTCTTTTGCAATTGTGGACTTTCCAGAGCAAGATCCACCATTAAGAATAATAATTTTTGACATAGAACACTAAACTTGAATATTATATTCGGATATTTATAATGCAATATAATTTACAATGAAAATGACAATTACAGATATATTATCAATTATTAAGCCACTTGATGTAGCATCAATTTTTAATTCATTAGTTATAGCGATTATTGGTATTGTTTTTGTATATAAGAACAGTAAATCAAAAGCAGCATCTGAGATGCATATTAAAAAGAAAACTGAATTGTACAAAAAATATATAGAACGATATATGAGTGTATTTAGTACTGATAAAAAACAAGAAGAGATTAATGAAGTTGTGAAAAGTATGAACAGTCTACGTGCTAAAGTTTTGTTATACGCAAGTCCCAAGGTAATATTAGCATTAGATTTCATGTGGACCGAGGTGCTTAACTTTGCCAAAAGTGAAGTTAAGACAGAGGAAAAATTGAATAAGACAATTGAAGCAGGGGGAAAATTAGTGTTAGCTATGCGTAAAGATTTAATATTATCGAACACAATAATATTATCTAACAAAAAACTCATAGAAAAACTAACACCATATAGAATTGGTAGAATTGTAGCAAATTCTATGAATGATGATAAGTGGAAAAAATAATCGATATTTGCAAACGATTTTCTTGTTATAAAACATCGCTACATTTTTAATGTAT
>CAMCTP010000038.1 GCA_945878495.1 Rickettsia typhi
CGATCGCCGTAATTCCAAACATCCGTACCTTCAGAATCAACCCGTCTCGTCTCTCCGTTTTCACCCTTAACAGATAACAAGCACAATCCTTTTACGGCTTTTACGGCATCTCCGCAACTTTGCTTTCCATCAGATCCACATGTCATTTCTCCTGAGAAAAATTTTGCCATTGCTGTTTTGTATTTCTCATTATAAGCATTTAGCTCATTTTGATAATTAACAGCTGCTATATCATTATAATCATCAATTATTTTTCTTTTTGCTAAAATACTTTTATAAACTGAGACTTCAGACATGCATTGATTATTCAAACAACACCAAGTTGCAGACTTCGCAGCTCTTTTAACCTCCCTCCTCCAGTATATCATTGGATTATTTCCAGCCCAGCGAGCACACTGATTTCTTAGCCTTGCTGAAGATGAAGAGCATGAGCCAGAGCTATCAGAAGTCTTACAACTGTCATAAGAAGTATTATCGTTTCTTTGCCATACTCCATTGGAGTCTTTTGTGTAGCAAGATCTTGTAATACGAGAAATAGAATACGGGCAATATGATTTTCCGCTGAAATCAGGATCCTTACAATAATTAAGATTTCTCTCATTAAACCAAAAAGCGTTCATCATTACATCTTTTGTATCAAATGAAGAGTTTGAAGATGATAAATTTAGTGCCTTGCATGTAATATAATCTTTATTCTTCGAAGGGCTTGTATAACTACTAAGACCACCATCTGCATTAGCCGTGGCAGAGAAGCAAGCATAAGTATTTTTATGTTTATAGCCGTCAGAATCATCGTCATCAACGTAGGTTGAACCATAGCTATTTGCCGTAAAAGGAGTATCTGTGCCATTATAAATACCACCGCTAGTATTCCATAAATAATCATAACTCTTCGTTATACCCATGGTATATTCTACCATTTTACTACGATCTAAAACTTTATCTCCTGTAGTTTTCATAAATTTATATACAGATGGATCTGGATCATCTCCAAAAATATAAATAGTTCCATCGGTCAGAGATGGCAATACAAAATAACTACCATTAGTATCTTTTATATATTTTACGTTAATATCTAACCAATCAACAGAAGTAGCGGTTAAGTCAGTTTGATCAGAAACCCATCTTGCACACGAATTTTCACCATCATCGCCAAGGCCTCCATTGCATCCATCTTTTGCGTAACAGTCAGTTTTATCAAGATTATCATAATCTACAAACTTAGTTGGGTCAGACTTTGGATATACCCTACAAACAGAATGATCAATAAATTTTTCAATATCAACATCTTTTACCGCTTGATCATATATAAATTCAGTATTCCAACCACCGGAAAGCCATTGATAGCACTGCTTTGAAGGATCTCCACATCCGTAAGAAGCCGTCTCGCACCAAACTCTTCCACCAGGCTTTGTATCAATCCATTGATAACAGGCACCATTATTTGAGCAGTCATCAAGAGCAAGGCAAGCCGATGATGTGGTATATTGTGAATAAAATTCCCATTTCCATGTACTAGGGTTTAAATGAAAACATCCAGCTTTATTGTCATCGCCTGATTTAATGCCATGTCCCCAAAATTTATATGAAGCAACTGTAACATTAGAATTCCCCATAGCCGATAAAGATGGATTTTTGGTGTATAATCCAGAACAAAGAGTGCTATTCGAATTTCTAAACGATTGAAATGCACAATTCCTGTCAGGATCATTCGATGAAACACCTGGTGAGTTAAATTTTATTATATTACCAGAGCTATCCATTAACGAATTGATGGAAAATTTATCCCCACTAATTAAATAACAACCCTCAACGCCATCGTGCTTTGCTACAGCTGGAGCACTTTGAACCCATTGATAATTTCTACCCTGGTCAACCCCATCTATTCTACTTTTACTGCGAGCATTAATGCAGTCTTTTTTTGACTTCATTTCCTTTGACGTTGGATCTGAGTAAAAATTGAACTCATTAGCACCAACCTGATAAATACAAAAAGAGTTATCAGATTTATCATTGTAATTTTTCTTTGTAAAATTATCACCTCCAGTGCATTTAAAAGAATCTACATGGGCTTGATTAAAATATGAATAATTAAAACCACTGTCATCAACGGCGTCCCTCAAACAAACACTCTCTTCTGCAGAGGAGCCTCCTCCAGCACCTGAAGCCACGGCGCAATTATTTGTACATCCGGCCAAAGTTTTATTCTCACAGCACCAATCATAATAGTCCTCACCGTTAAGAGTGGTTTTATTAAATCTTGCCGGATTGCGGCAATTATCAGGCTCATTTATAGCATTTCCCCTGTGTTCATGACATCTTAATTTAGAAAAAGCATCCGCATTATCTGCGACCCTTATACCAGGATATTCAATCTTGTTATCATTGTCATCACCAAGCAAATCCTTGATTCCATTATTATAATTATCTTTTTTTAAGCCAACCCCGTCTTTTGCAGCATCGGCTGCAGCACTATCATCAACCGGTAAAGTCATGTACCAAGTTGAGCAGATATTTATAGAGCTTGAATAACTTTCTTTTGCAGACTCATAATGATCAGCTATGCCATACTTTTTTCTATCATCTTGACATTTTGAAATCGGATTACTTGTGCAAACCCCTGTGCTCGGATCAAAGCTATCACATGCTTCACATTTTTTTGCAACAGGATTAGTAGATAAACATAAAAATCTATATTCGCCCTTTTGTTGACATGGGTCTCTTGTTTCTTTATTTTTATATTTTTGATAAGCTGCCTCAAGGTTTGGATATGCCTCAAGTCCTTTTGCTGGATATCCTTCGTAATAAGATTTAAATGTTGGAGTGCTTGGATATTTTGGCAAATCTGGAATCGCATCAGAAGAGCATAGGTTTGAATTTATCAAATATTTATCATCGTAAAATACATTGCCACCAATAGCATTACTTCCAGCGGCACTAGCAGAATATCCTTTTTCAGCTTTGGCAACTTCAAAAAATGAACCATAGTGAAAATATCCCTTAATTTTAGAAACTCCGGTTCTCTCTGTATAATAATCTCCAAGCAAAGCTTTTAATGAATCTCTGTATTCTGTTTTACTATCAACATCATTACCATATTCGTTTTTAAATTTTTTCTCAACAACCAGAGGAACGGAATTTACATTATAACTGACAACAACTCTTGAATGCTGATATCTGTTTTCAATTTTATTACTAAATGTCCATCTATCTGGATTATCAGATTTATATATATAACCATATTCTGGATATTTTGCAACAGGCGTATATATATCATCATAAAATTCATCAGCTTCCGTTTCATCCCATCTAACAAACAAAGGTTTATCTGGGCCTAAATCGGCACCTGGTATTATTCCAATATGATCACTATCGAGTTTATCAAGATTTAAAATACCTTGCACATAACCACCACCAGCACCAGATCCAGCAAACTGATCTAGATTATCTGCAAAACGATACTTTGCCCACTCCATGGCGTTGCATGGACAAGAGATACCGAACCAACACAAAAAACTCCATGTTTCTCTAGACTTACAATACGGCATTTTAGAAAAAAGGTTCTCCTTAGTTCCATACTCAATCGCTCCACCCATATCTTCTCCCCACCTAAACTGCATTCTGGATGAATTTACGAATTGCTCTGACTTTCCCCCGGGGCCCAATAAAGAAAGACCCATATAGCTACATCCTTTTGGAACGTAGAAATAATGCAAATAACCTGCCCTATATGCACCTTTGTATGAATCACTGACACCGCCCGATCCGCCATACTCTATCTCAAATTGTCGTTTTACGGTTTTACACAAACCAAGATCATCGATATTTTTTTGCCTAACAGCTATTTTGGGAAAAAAACACTGTGAATTAGTACAATTTAAGCCAAAATATTTACTTATCAAAGAATCATCCTCTTCGGATACTCCTTTCAGTAAGTTATCCAAATATAACGATCTATCTGAGTCATCATTTAAAGCAAAATAGCTATCTCCAGGAATAACTAAATCATCTGATCCTTCTCCAAAAGCACCAGTCAGCCTCATTGAGATTTGAGGAGCTCCATTTTTTGAAGCAAAAGATACAACATTGTCATTTCCTCTTGTTACATTTCCAAATTTTCCATACAGCTCAACATTTCCTTTGTCGTCAAAATTCGCCATGGTAACACCTTGAGTAACACAAAAACCATCGAGCCAATTATAGTTATAAACCTTGTCCGCCGATGAGTCAACCTTTACATCCAATCCACCACCGGAAGATTGAGAGCAAGCCTCAGGAGTTGAATCAAATGGACATCTTTTATAATTCTTACAAACGCCATACATTGTCTTAAACATTTTAAGCTGACCATAACAAACCTCCTGATCGCTAATCTTTGAATAAATCTTATTACAATCAGCATTTGTCAATATTGTTCCATTCCTAATCTCTTTTTTTATATCACTCGATCCAGCGAGTAACATTTTGCAATCCACCCCAAGAAATGGTCCTATGCAAATTTTGTGATTTAATAAAAATGCACACGAACTATCTCTGCTTAAAAATGAACCCAATGAAGATGTTTCCATATCTTTTGTAGATCCAAGCAATCTAGATTTTATGTTTGGTATAAATACTTCGGTGTTAACATCCATAATAGAATAAGCATTATCGGTATACTCACCTGCGCTATCTTTGAAATAGACTTTTTTAACCAATGGAACCGTTGTTGTCGATGCAGGATCGGGAAGTACAAAATATTCATTCACGCTTGGATCTATTTGTATTATAGCTTTTGCGGAAACATCCGTTGCTATAGAATTAGAAAATTTTATTGGATGTTTTGTTAGATTTTTCGCAGCATAATAATTATACTTTAGAACGGGACGAGGAACTCCGCCAAGCAGAATCATTGTTTTTGCATCATCAGTTTTATCAACTGAGAAATTTTCAAAATACCAATCTTCGCATGTCTTACCAAAAGAAACTGTAATACCACCACCAAGACCACTAAGCCAACCACCGGCAATACTATTAAAACTATCTGCATTGAAAGACGAAGTTAAATCTGAACCATTTTTTACATAATAAGCTACAAAATACGTTCTACCCATATCTTTATCGTATTCCATTCTGGCACAAATACCAACAGCATCATCTTCACTTTGTTGATTATAAGTTACGGCACATGGATCCGAACTTGTTAGATTTTTTACTCCATATTTCAATTTAATTGGATAAATTGTCGACCAATCAGAAACCATTGATCGTTTTTGCTCAACCTCATTATCAGTGGCTTTTACCCAAGAGCCGGCAACTTTATTATACAAACTATCATATTTCTGAACAGATCCATCTTTTCTATCGCAATGAACACATATTTTAGATTTAGAAATATATTTTCCAGCCATGTCTCCACCGGGATCGGAATTCATAAACCATATTTTTTGTCTATTCATGCCATATTGTACATATATTGATGGATTATAAAAATCTCCCCTATGCTCTTCGCCAACTTCAGACTGACCAAAACAACCACTTTTTTTATAATCGTTAAATTTTGAAACAAACGGCTGAATGGAAAATAAACTAGCTCCTTGGTACGTAAAAAAAAGATTAAATTTTGAAGCAATGGGATCCGCTAAATACTTATCCAGCTGACTCTTTGTCTCAGGTATGTAAAAAGCGATTCTTGGAAATGGCCTAGGCCCTTCTACAGAATTTAATTTCTTGCATCCAGCTCTTTTTTCGGTGTTATCCTTGGTAAAATATCCACATATATACCTACCAGATCCATACATAGATTGAATCTTTCTAAATTTAGACATTTTAGCAGTGTCAACGCTTGTTTTCATCGAGTCAAGTAATGTTTTTGCCGCTTTTGAATGACTTTTATCTGGTCCATATCCAGATCCTTTGTCATAAGATGCTTTTAAGCATTTATTAAGATTTTTTCTAGCTTCTTGATAGCAAGAAAAGCATAATTTTTGCTTTGTATCAATCTTAGTTCCCCAGTATGTTTTTGTTTTATCAGGTACATAATTTGTACTAAATTCGCATGATCCACCTGCAGTATATATTTCCTTTAATGCTTCTTTTGCTTTATTGGTTGCTTTTTTTACAGACTTCTCAGACATTTCATCATACTCATACTCCTGAGTTACATTTCCATCCTTATCAATCTTTTTACATTGGCAATCCATGACACTATCGGAGCATTTCGCAAAGTATTTTTTTGCATAAAGATAGCAATTATTTTCAGTAGCATAAGCAACGCCATGATAATAATTTTTATTAATAATGTCGGTGTCATCGGACATCATTTTGGCGATACAAGCATCTCTGCTGTCAACAGTTTTTTGAGCCTGAAATTCAACCGGACATTGACCACTGTAGAGATTAAATACATACCCAGATTTATGATTTGCGCTGTCATCTGCATCGGCAGTTGTATCCGAGGAGGTGGTAGATGTTGTGGTGTCGGTTGTTGTCGAAGTGGTAGATTTTGTGGTGTCGGTTGTTGTCGAAGTTGCGTCCGAAGTGGTAGATTTTGTGGTGTCGGTTGTTGTCGAAGTAGACGTATCGGAAAGCTCTCCAATCGATCCTGTGGAAAAAAGTTTTGTTTTTGATGTTAGCTTATAATTATCATCAACAAACCCAACATCTATTCCATCAGCGCCATCTTCAACATAGTAACATTGATCCATTGGTGTAATAGACTTTGAAGAGCATTCTGAAACGCATATTCTAACTGAATATTTTCCAGTATAATCAGATATCTTTGTATGATCAACCCATATAGATTTGTCTCCATCAATGTAAAAAGTTGATATCCCGGCAACATCAGAAGACATACTTGCACTAACGGCAACTCCTATACCAAGACTTAAAACTTTGTAGGCTAAAATCCAAGGACATTCGCTTCCAGTTTCTGGAAATAAATCAATGCCTAAATCTTTATTTCCAGCACTATATGTTCCTATTGCCTCAATTTTAGACGGCAATGGATTATCGTAATAATCTGCAAAGCACTTTCTACTATCCGATATCAGTATTAAAAATATTAGAAAGCAAATTTTTAACTTTTGCATTTTTATCGAGATAGTTTCTTCATACTAAAAATCAAAATCTAAAAGTCAATAAAGGTATTTACTTTTAATTTTTTTCATTCCAATATATTGCAATAGTAAAGCAATATGAAAATAAAATATCTATTTAAAATATTTGGATTAGGAAAAATAATAGCAACAAAAGCAGCAAAGCCAAAACTCATTGCCGGAAATGTTTTAAACAAAGGAATAAACGCTTTAATGATATTTCTTTCATACCTCTTTATATTAATATTAGTTATAACGTTAATAAAAGATGCATTAAAAACAATTACTCCAAAAACCAAACAAGAGATATCCATAATATCACTCGAGTCAAACAATTTCACATATAAAAAATTGTTTAAAGAATTCCAAAATCCAGACTACAAAATATCATACAAATCTTTTGACAAAGAATCAGATTTATTAAAAAATACAAACGATAATGATATAATTATAATATCAAGCAAAGATTTTCAGTTAATAAAAAAAAATAATATACTCACACCTCTTGATGAAGATTTAAAACAGAAACTAACTCAGGATGGCGAAAACAGCGGTGTTGCAGAATTATCAAATGCGTTCATATCGGTGTGTGAGGATGAAGATTTAACTGATCCAGAAGAGAAAAATGCGGAACAAGATTTCTTTTGTTCAAAAAATAATCTCAAAACAGTATGTGATAGATCAAAGAAATACCTAGTCATAGGTCAGCTACAGTATAAAAAAAGCAAAGAAATGCTAGTTATAATAAGACACCTAAAAAACTACTGCGATAAACAAAAAGATTTATTAAAAAGAGCAAATGAATCCAGCTAAATCGACCCTCACGGTATCATTGTGGACATTAATATCAAGATTAACCGGATTTTTACGTGACAGCGTAATGGCAAATTTCATCGGAGCTTCAATGATGAGCGATGTCATTGTTGCCGCAACAAAG
>CAMCTP010000039.1 GCA_945878495.1 Rickettsia typhi
GATTGGAAAGAGTTGCGATGTATGTTCAGGGTGTAGATAGTATATTTGATATAAAATATAATGATAGTGGGGCGAGATATTCAGATTTTCATCAAGTTAGAAATGAGATTGAATACTCAAAATATTACAAAGATTGTGATTTTGATAAAAATGATCTTTTTGAGCGTTTTGATAAATTCGTAAAAACTTCAAAAAATCTTATCAACGAAAAGTTGCCTTTGATATCGTATGAATATGCAGTAAAAGCTAGTCAGGTATTAAATATAATCGATGCAAGGGGTTATATATCTCAAAATGATCGAGCTTCAAAGCTTTTGATAATAAGGGATTCTGTTTGTGAGGCTGCCGCACTGTGGCTTAATGTTAAATAATTAGTATGAAAATTTTGTCAAGATCAAAAATATACGATATTTTATTTCTGTGCATCGGTATGGTTTTTGTTGTAGTTGCATTTTTAATTAAACAAGAAAAAATATCTTTCGCTATAAAATTAATTGAAATAGGGTACTCAACATCAATAAATTTATTTACGCATAAACATGGATCAACCTTCGGTTTAATGGTTAGTATTATGTATTTGATGTCTCATGTTTACGTTATTGGATACAACAAAGATTACGATCATAGGAGAAAGTTATATTTTAATACAATATATTTTTTTTCAGCATTACTAGCATTTTTAATGTCACTTGCGGAAAATATGTTCACAATGTTTTTGTTTTACGAAACACTCACCCTGATGACATATCCATTGATATGTTTTTCAAAAACCGAAAAGTCTATTAAAGTAAGTAATTATTATTTATTAAGCTTGATTGTGCCGTCAATATTATTACTAATGCCTGCGATAATGTTGATTTACTATGAAGTTGGGAATACTTCGTTTACAGAAGGTGGAATACTTTCTTCGTCTGGTATTACAAAGTATGAAATTGAGTTACTATATATGGCGGTTGTTTTCGGGATAGCAAAAACAGCGATAATACCAATGCATAAATGGCTTCCAAGGGCTATGGTGGCATCAGCTCCGGTTAGCGGAATGCTCCATGCGGTAGCTGTTGTAAAAAGTGGAATTTTCATGCTCTTGATGATAACGTATTTTATTTTTGGTGATCAGCTTTTATCTTCATCATTGGAGGTATTTTTTGGAATAAATTGGCTTACATTGATTGCAATTCTTGGTATGGTATTCGCATCTTTAAAAGCCTTCAGCCAAGTTGAAATAAAAGCTCGACTTGCTTATTCGACAATAGCTCATTTATCAATTATGATATCTATGATCTCTCTTTTAAATGTTAATATTTTTGAATTAGTCATTTATTACATGTTTGCTCATGGAGTAGGAAAAATAATATTATTCTATTCCACGGGTCTTTTACAGAAGGAACATGGAGTTGTTAATATTGCAGAGATTTCTGGAATTGGTAAAATATCTTCATTTCCAATACTTGCTTTTTTAATCGGTACTTTATCTTTATTCGGTTTTCACGGAGGAATGATGTATCATGCAAAGCATTCATTTGCTGATATACTACTGTCAAATAATATTTATATATTGCTGATGTCTTTTTCTTTTACAAGCATATGTGGGTTAATTTATCTCGGTAAAATTCCTTATTATGCATTTTTTAAAAATTCTCATAATCTAAAAGATATCAAGAAATCAAAATTTAACTTCATGAAACTTTCATTAATTTTATTGATTTTAATAAACTGCATATCGTATTTTAATATTTTTTAATTTTTGGATATGAGAGGTATATACAAATTTACATTTTTCAATGAGTTCTGGATGATGTATTCGGTTTATAACTCTTTGTTTTCTTCATTTGGCGTTGGGATTGGAAAGGTTGCTTTTTTATTCGTAATGAGTCAATTTGGAAAAATTGTACTTGATATATTAATAGGGTTTATTTACCCGAAATGCGATAGAAAGTTGGCTTTTTCTTTTATGTGCTTATGTAGAATTGCAGCAATTGTGATATGGATGACGAATCCATCCTATTTCATGCTTTGTATTTCAATGTTTTTGGTCGGGATTCACATGAGCGGATTTTATCATCATTTTGAAGGATATTTATACGATTTAACAAAGGCAAATAGTAAGCTAAAATACGAAGATGTGCTTGGAAGATACTACTCAGTGATGAATATCGGGGTGCTTTTTGCAAATATAGCTATATCTTTTGATAGATTTGAAATTAGCACGATATTAATATTTCAGTTGATATTGTCGATTTCTGCATTTGCATTGTCTGCATTATGTCTCAAAAGTAGTAAAATTATCGATAGCAATACTAATAATAATTTGTCACCTTTGAAACTTATAAAGCTATGTATTTCCGGTGATAAAATTAACTCTTTATTGATTCTTGCGATCTCTGAGGCTTTGTTCATGAATTTAACAAATATGTCGAGCTCGATATTATCTGCATTTGGAAATTTTACCTATGTAGCAAGAGTGATGTTAGTGATAGCATTTATCAAAATACCGCTAAATTTCTTTGCCGGACGACTTAAAATATCAAATCCTGTATATTTTAATATTTATGCAATTTTGCTATGTATTCCATTTTTTGTATTTTTTGAATCCCTTGGCCATATTGGCTTTGGGATATATTTGATATTATATTCAATAGGTATAATACACATTATTGGCGTTTTTCAAAAATCATTCCAACCAATAGAGAGAATGGGAGCTATATCGTTTGGAACCATTGGAATCTCTCTTATTACGATATTATTTGATATTTCAATAGGATTTCTCGGTGCAAAAAGCGGTGTTATTTTCAACATGTCAGCTGCATGCATTGCAATGATCATTATAGAAAAAAGAAGAGTTAAGCACCTTGTTGCATAAGATACTTAACTATCATCTGTTGTTTAATTATTTTGATTGATAGTCAATAATTCCACCTTCTAAATTATAGAATGTAAAGTCAATGTCATTTTCTTCCTCAAGAAGATTACATCCATCCATGCTTCTTTTTCCGGCACGACAATAGAATACGCATTTTTTTTCACTTGGTAAAAATGCCAATATTTCTCTAGCTTTAAATGTTGATAGTGGCATGTTGTGAGATCCTGGTATATGATCTTCATTGAACTCATCTTTCTCTCTAACATCTACAAAGTAAATTTCTTCTGGTTTTAGATTTTTAAGGTCTTTTGATGATATACTGATTATCATATTTGTATAAAATATATTATTAATAATTACGCTTTCTTTTTCTAATAGTCAAGAAGTATGTAATAAAATTTGTACAAATTATCACAAGACATGCAAGTCCTTGGTTGAAGGTAATTGTTTCGCAAAGTATTAAATATGCCGATATTGCGGAAAAAATTTGGTTAAAATATCGCCAAGGTTGTATTTTTGAAATATCTGTCATGGTATAGACTTTTGTAATACAGTATCTTTCGATCAAATAACCAATTGATAAGACCGAGATAAATAATAGATGTTGTGGTGATTTTATCTCCGGTACCTTATTCAACATAAATCCTGCTATTAAAGCAATTGAGGTTGATCTAAACATTAAAATAAATCCAGCCGATATGGTATTTAACTTTTTTATAAGAATAGCTGAAAATGCATATGCTACAATTGATGTTAATAGGAAAAAGTATCCTGCATTAAAGCCAATTTTTGAATCGCCTAAGTAAATAAACAATACGATGAAAAAATTTATCGCCAAGGAGTATTTTAAATGGCTTGCAATCTTTTCCTTCAGGAAAAAATAGCTAAAAATAGATGTTATGATTGGACTTGCAAATGCTATAATAGCTGCATTATTTATTGGAACTGTTACAATTCCGGAGTTCCAGCAGAATGCATCAGCAAAAGAAAATAATCCAAGCAATATTATAAAAATTATATTTGATTTACTTGTTAGTAATTTTTTAAAGTCAGTTTTTATGTTTTTTGCACAAATTGGAATGGATGATAACAATGCAAATGTAGATTTTATGAATATCAATTCTATGATTAAAAAAAATCCGTTTAAAACTAGATGCTTAACAAGTATCATACATAGTATGTTAATCCAAGATCCTGAAAGGTAAATTAGGATGCTTGATTTGTATTTACCAATGGCGCTGACTTTTGTCATAAGCTTGAAATGAATTTTGTGAATAATGCCTTGCTGCTTGCTTCGCTTTTATCTAAAAGTTCTGGATGCCATTGCACTCCAACGCAAAATGGATGATTTTTTTGATCAATTTCTATTGATTCTATTACACCGTCTTCTGCAAAGCTAGTCGCAATTAAATCTTTACCGAGTTTTTTTATAGATTGATGATGTAATGAGTTTATTGATATTTCACTATTTTGGAAAATATCGTAAGTAAGTGTATTTTCGATAATCTTTATTCCATGAGAATGTCCAGCAAAATTTATTGAATTTGATTTATCAGAAACGTTTGTTAAGTCTACATGTTTTATTTTTGACTCTGATATTTGTTTTTCTATATCTTGATATAATGAACCTTCAAGGGCAACGTTAATAGATTGCATTCCTGCACAGATTCCTAAAATTGGTTTTTTTGTTTTTAAAAAATGCTTGATAAATTTCAATTCAAATTCAAATCTTGTCGTGTTTGTTTTTAAATTATCAAACAATATTTCTTCGTTGTAAAATTTTGGATCAACATCATCTCCTCCGGTTATCAACAAACCATCTATTTTATAACAATACTGTTGAATTTTTTCATAAGAATACGGAAGAATGAATATCATAATATTGTTTTTTATATCGCATCTTTCAAGCCAATCGACATAAGTTGGTCTCATTTGATAAAATTCGAGATTTAATAACTCAGAACCATATTTTTTATTACCAAAATCAGATAAAATTCCTATAATTTTCATTTAAAAATCAAACCAATCATTAAAATATACAAAGAAAATATATTAAAGGCAATAATTTTATTGCAATTTAGTTTTTTCAAATTATGGTTATTGAGAGGACAGGTGGCCGAGCGGCTGAAGGCGGTTTCCTGCTAAGAAACTATACGGACCAAAATCTGTATCCAGGGTTCAAATCCCTGCCTGTCCACCATGCCAGTTAAATCAAAAAAATATTAGCTTTTTCGGTGTAACTCTAAAGCTTTAGCAAACGGTATAGTTTTTTCTTAGAACCATAGCGTTCTATGTTTAGAGAAAAAAAATCATGAAATATGGCGAAGTTCTTTTTTGGAAAAAAGAACGAGGTGCGGTTGTGGGTTATTTGATGAGTAAATGATGAAGCATTGAAAGCAGTCAAGACAGAAAATTGCGCTTTTCTGAAGTTTTGTACTTTTGGTTACTCTGTTTATTACCTTGATATCTGAGATAAATTTTGATGGCAAGTTATCTATATTCCGCAAATGCTGTTCCTAGTTTATTGCATTACATGCTCTTATTCCGTGAAATTTATTGGCAAGAATTGACATTTTAGTTCCGCAAACTAAAATTCCAAATGTTTTTACGTCTGAAATTTGATCTTTTGGTAAGTCTTCTTGCAATTTTAATATCATTTTTTCAGCAATTTCATTGTAATTTACGGAATTTTTTGAATCTTTTCCAAAGTCCAATATCTCATATTTATCTTGGAAATATTGAATTATTTTAGATTTTAACTCAAAACCTGAATGATCTTAGGAGATATAAAGTTTTAATGTCATTTTTCATATTTTTCATTTCTTTGTTTTAACAATTCTATCACATCATTTAATCCTAAGCGTCTCATTTTTAACGTCATAAGTAAGTGAAACAATAAATCAGCAGATTCTCCAGTCAACTGTTCGTTTGTTTCGCTTAATGCAGCTATTACAACCTCCGTTGCCTCTTCGCCAACTTTTTGAGCAACTTTATTAATGCCATTTTGACTTAATTTTGAAGCATAACTATTATCTTTAGGATTTTTTATTCTATCTTCAATTATTTCCTCCAATTCTGCAAGAAAATTCGTTCTGCAATCAAAGCAAGATTTTGTTCCGTTATGACAAGTATTTCCAGATGGTTTAACTAAAATTAAAAGAGAATCATTGTCACAATCAAGCTTTACATCAATAACGTTCAGTATATTGCCAGATTCTTCACCCTTCATCCAAATTCTATTCTTAGTTCGAGACCAAAAATGCACTTTATTAATTTCTTGTGTTAACTTTAATGCTTCTTTGTTCATAAAACCAAGCATTAAAACCTCAAGAGTTTTTGCATCTTGAATTATCGCTGGAATTAGATTGTTACATTTTTGCCAATCAATTTTTTCTATCATATTCTTATACATATATTGTTATTAAATAAATATTTTTTTAAATTTTTAATTTTTATTTCATTTTTATGAAAAACACTTGCAGCTAAAGCCCCACTGATATTTGTTTTTTGAAAAACATCCAAGAAATGTTCAATATTACCAGCGCCACCTGATGCAATAACTGGAATATTAACAATGTCGCAAACTTGTTTTAATAAAGGAATATCATAACCATTTTTAGTTCCATCTGAATTTATCGAATTCAAAACAATCTCACCAGCTCCACGATCCGTAACTTCTTGTGCCCAATTTAATACGGGAATTGTAATTTGTTCAGTTGTATTTGAGTCTCCTGTATTTTTATAAATAAAACCATCTTTTGTATCTATACCAACCACAAGCGTTGAAGATCCAAATTTTTCAGCAATCTTATTTATTAAATCTGGATTATTTATTGCAGGAGAATTGATTGAAATCTTATCTGCACCAGCATTTAAAATCATTTCAACTGTTTCCAAAGAATCAATTTTACCTGCAACGCAAAATGGAATATTAATCACTTTTGCAACATTTTCAATCCAAGTATAATCTACTGTTTTATTATCGCATGAAGCTTTTATATCATATAAAACAAGCTCATCAATACCTTCATCTGAATATTTTTGCGCCAACTCAATAATGTCGCCAATTATCTCATGATTTTTAAATTTAATACCTTTAACAACTTTTCCATCGGCTATATCAAGGCAGGAAATGATTCTTTTAGTTAGCATAAAATTGAATAATTATTTTACTTTTTTTGCTTATTATTAACATTGTATCCACAATGCATTCCGCCAATTCGGCTTATATAGCAGACATCATTTTCCACTTCACAACGATAAACACACGATCCCAGTCTACTGCTACCTGCATTGCCAACGCTGTAACAATTAGATGAAATATCATTAGGACGATGACCGGAATAGCAACTTGTTATAAAGAAACAAATCATAAAAATTGATATAAATTTAAAAAACATAAAATAAAAAACATCAACATAAAATAATACATGGAACCTAATTGCCAACGAAACGATTATACAAAGCCTTACCAACTATAGCATAGTCAGTAATTTTTTGTAACTTTTGTAAATCTTCAACAGAAGATACGCCGCCAGAGGCCTGTAATGTGAAATTTGGAAATTTCTCTTTAATTTGTCTATATAAATCCAAATTTGGACCCTGCATCGTTCCATCAACAGATATATCTGTAACTAAAATGTATTTTGCTAAATTTTCATATCGTTCCAGAGTATTAAATAAATCTTGTTTTTGATTCGAATTTCCAAGCCAACCATTTATTTTTGGAATCCATTTTCCATTTTCGAGCCTACAATCAATCGCTAAAACAATTTTTTCTTTCCCAAATTTTTCAAGAATTTGCTTCGTTAAGTCAAAGTTTGCTATCGCCACAGTTCCTAAAACAACTCTATCGATGCCAAAATCATTTAATATTTTATCAGCAATTTCAGTTGAGCGAATCCCGCCTCCAAATTGAATTCTGCCTTTGAATTTTGAGCCAATTTGTTTAATCAATTCAATGTTAACGAGACCGTTACCTTTTGCGCCATTAAGATCAACAATATGTAAATTTTGAAAATTACTATATTTTTCTAGTAGCACATCAATATCTATGTTGTAAATAGTTCTTTGATTATAGTCTCCTTTGTATAGTCTGACTATGTTGTTATCAAGCACATCGATTGATGGTATTAGAAAGTTATT
>CAMCTP010000040.1 GCA_945878495.1 Rickettsia typhi
TGCTATGGTTCAAATATTTGGAAAAAATATTGAATATTTAGAGCAGTACAAGCAGTTGATCGCTGGTGAGGTTAATGTAAAAAATGTAGAATTAAGGACCGATATAATGTCGATTGGCGGTGAAAAAATTGACATTAATTTCAAAAAACTTGGACCAATTTTTGGATCCAAATTTCAAGAAATATCTCGAATGATAAAATCTGGTAATTATAATTTACAAGATGATAAATTATATGTTGGTGATGCCTTAATCCCAAATGATTGTTTTGAGGTTGGTTTTAGCTTAAATCCTGATATTAGCGGAAGGTTTTGTAAAAACGAAAAATGCGTTGTAATTCTTGATACAAAACTGGATGAAAAGTTAATCAGCGAGGGTGTTGCGAGAGATTTAATTAGAGCGATTCAGCAAGAAAGAAAGGACCTAAATCTAAATGTTGCTGATAGAATTAATATTGAAATTTCCACCCCTGCCGATGATCTAAAAAACTCGCTCAATGAACACTCTGAATATATAAAATATCAGTGTCTAATTAATGATATTGCCATTGTTCGTGAGTTAAATGCTGGTAAAAAAATTGAAATAGATGATATGTTAATTTCTTTTGTTATTAAAAAAAATGTTTGATCAAAGAACAATTAAATCGCCTGTAAAATTTTCTGGAATTGGCCTACATAGTGGAACAGTTGCGAATGTGAGACTTGTGCCGGCAGAAGAAAATTCTGGTATTGTGATAAAAAGAGTCGACATTGCAGAACACAACGAAATTCCGGCTATATACTCAAATGTTACCGAGGTTTTATATAGCACGAAATTATCAAATGAGCACGGTGTTTTTGTAAATACAATCGAGCATTTAATGGCGGCAATTTTTGCGATGAAAATCTCAAATCTTATTATTGAAATCGATGCAGAGGAAATGCCAATAATGGACGGATCTTCGCAGGGATTCATTTTTCTGATTGAATGCGTTGGAATAAAAAAACAAAAATCAGCGAGAAAATTTGCAAAAATTCTTAATAAAATTGAGATTGAAAAGTCAGAGTATCGCAAAGTTTCAGTTGAGCCGAACGATTCTTTTGCCGTTAATTTTGTTGTAAAAAATGACTCTATGCCTTTGATAAATGGTGAGTATTTTTTTGATGCGACATTTCAAAGTTTTATAAACGACATATCTCTTGCCAGAACATACTGCAATTTTCAAGAAATAGAAAAGCTAAAATCGATGAATTTAGCACAGGGTGGAAGCTTGCAAAACGCCATAGTGGTGAATAACAATGAAGTTTTGAACGAAGGTGGTTTGAATTATGCAAATGAATTTGCAAGGCATAAAATACTTGATTTAATTGGAGATGTAGCTTTATCGGAGTATTACATTATTGGTAAATTTGATGCCGTGAACTCTGGGCATGAGCTAAATAATGTGTTAATGAGAAAGATATTTGAAAATCCGGAAAATTATGAAATTTTATAACAAATATGAATAATAATTTTACAAAACGATCAACGATAAATCATATCGATGAAATATTGGGGCAAAAAATCGATGTTCTTGACTTTGGATTTATATCAGTCGTTGATTATATGGGATGTGATTCCGACATTGCAAATGCTGCCAGAGTTTCATATGGAAATGGAACAAAAACGGTTAATCAGGATGAGGGATTAATTCGTTATTTGATGAGACATAGGCATACCACGCCTTTTGAAATGTGTGAAATAAAGATGCATTTAAAGATGCCAATTTTTATCGCAAGACAATGGATGCGTCATAGAACGGCAAATGTGAATGAAATATCGGCAAGATATTCAATTATTAAAGATGAATACTATGTACCAGAAATAGAAAGAATGTCGCAGCAATCTGCGATAAATAATCAGGGAAGCGGAGATAGACTTCCAGATGATTTGGCGAATAATATTAAAAAGGAAATGAATGAACTTTGTGCGGATACATTTTTAACTTATGATGAATTAATTAATGAAAAACATCTTGCCAGAGAACTTGCAAGGTCGATACTTCCTCAGTCTACCTATACAGAATTTTTCTGGAAAATTGATCTTCATAATCTATTGCATTTCGTGTCATTGAGAGCCGATAGTCATGCGCAGTACGAAATTCAACAATATGCGATAAAAATTCTAGATATAGTTAAGGCTTGGCTACCATTTACCTACAAGGCTTTTATGGATTATCGCATGAATTCCATGAGTTTTACAGGATTTGATCTTGGGGAAATGGGTGATTTTTTCGATAAAGATAAAATATTGTCCTACATTGCTAAAAATGAAGGTTCAAAAAAAGGCGAAGTTAAAGAGTTATGCGCAAAGTTAAAGAAATTTATATAAAAAAATGATTAGAGTAACATTATCTATATTTTGTCTTATAGCGTACTCCGTTTCAATTGTTGGTGTTAACGCGGTATTTCTTGAAACCACCAAGTTTCCAAATTGCAAAATTGCAAAATTTGATAAGTCAAAGTATAAAAAAAGCACAATATGTCGGAAATTTACGGACTATGAGAGTTATAAGCTAGAAAAATTTCAATCAAATAAGCTGTCCGCAAATATAATAAAAGAGTATGAAGTTTGGGATGATATAGAGTTTCAAAATCACAAAAAGAAAATATATGATGAAGCAATTGAAATTGGTATTGACCATTCAGTTGCAAAAGCATTCATGAAGAGAGCGAAATTTATACCTGCAGTTAAAGCAAATGATAGCAATCAGTCTGAAAATATTCACACTCTTTCAGATTACATTAAACGCAGAATGTCAAAAGATTTTTACGATCTGCTGATAAACAAAGCTCCGGAAAAGGATAAAAATCTTGACAACGTTTTTAACGCTATCGAGAATGAGTTTGGCGTTGAAAGATCAATCGTAATGTCACTTTGGATGTCTGAGACTAATTTTAACAGATTTATTGGTAGTAGCGATCCTTTTTCAGTTCTTGCAACAATGTCTTTTAAAGACAGAAGGGCAGATTTTTTCAGAAAAAACCTTATTGATTTAATGAAATTAATCTCTATGGGTCATGTTTCGATTGACGCAAAAGGTTCTGCAGCTGGTGCAATTGGCGGTATTCAATTCATGCCTCAAACTTTTTTTTCTTATGGAATAGACTGGGATTTGGATGGAAAAATAGATTTGTTTAATAGTGAGCAGGATATGATGGCTTCTGCTGCAAATTATCTTCATAATGTTGGTTGGAAAAAAAATGAGCCGATTTTAACGGTTGTTGAATTGCCGGATAATTTTGATTATTGTAATGTGGGATATGTTAAAGCAAACAAAAGAACCGTTGCACAGTGGAAAAAATTAGGAGTAAAAATACCAAAAAATGATAAATTTGGACAGGAGGCATTTTTAGACAATAATAGAATGGCTTGGCTCGTAATGACAGATAAAGTTGTTCAGTTTGAAAATGGATGCAAGCCGATTGCTTTCTTGGCTTATGAAAATTTTGGAGCCTTGCTGGACTGGAATCGAAGCACGGCAAATGTTGCTGTACTTAGCATATATAACAAGATAATCAATGATATAGAATGAGAATGTGGTGTGGCTAAGAGGACTTGAACCTCCACTGCTTTCACAATATCGACCTCAACGATACACGTCTACCAATTCCGCCATAGCCACATAGCAAAAGTTTTGTTTTGAAAAAATAAATTGCAAATATTATTTTTTTATTGAATATTAATATTTATAATGATTTTCTAGATTAGAAATATGTTTCTATACCAAAAAATGAAATTAATAATTTTTATTATAGCAATAATAATAACTGGAAATGTTCAAGCAAAGGTTATAGGTATTTTGACGGAGAGATTTATATCAAGGGATGATGTTTGCAAAGATTGTGGATTTCAAAATTCAGACATATATGTTTTAAATTCAAATATAGTTAATGCATTGAAATTTTCTTGTGCAAAATATAATATAAAATTTGTATCAATTTTAAATAATGACACAGACGCAAGTGATTATGCAAAGACTATTGATGGAATTATAGTTCCTGATTACAAAATGCCGATCAATCCAAAGCTTTATGGTAAAAGCGGAGGTAGGTACGAAAAAAGCCTTCAATCGCATATATCACAGTATGATATGGATATCCTTAAAGAGTCAATTGAAGCAAAAAAACCGGTCTTGGCTATCAATCGTGGTATGTTATTGCTCAATGTAATTTATGGGGGGTCTCTGATGAATGATGTTACGGCGAAATTCAAAAACCATAATCTTTCAATAGGTGAGAAGCATGAGATATTGATTGAGAAAAAATCAAAACTTGGTAATATAATTTTTGACGATAAAATTGAAAAACTTGAGGTGAATTCTTTTCATACTCAGGGAATAGATACTCTTGGCGATGGATTAAAAATCTCATCTAAATCGATAGATGGATCAATAGAGTCAATTGAATCAAATGGTTCTAACTTTGTTATTGGGGTTCAGTGGAATCCTGAATATTTAATGTCAAGCTATGATGTTGAGTTATTTGATAAATTCTGTAAAGTAGTGGCGAGCTAGAGGTTACGCTCTACGCAATATTTTAATAACTCCATAGATATAGGCGCAGCAGAAACCGACCCCCATATTCCCTTTTCCACAACAAGACCAATTGCATATTTTGGAGCGGAAAAAGGTGCATATCCGCAAAATAAACCGTGTGCAGCATTAGCTCTATCTCTGGTCATTAAATGTGCATCAATTCTCTTTGATACAACCTGAGATGTTCCGGTTTTACCGCAGATTTCAAAGTTACGATAGTGATGGGATAGATTATAAAGACTTCCACCTTCCTTATTGATTGAAGCATTCATGCCATTTTTTGCAATATTTATAGCTTGTTCGCTTATATTTATATCGGAGAAATATTGAGTGCCCAGTAGTTTATTTTCCGGTGTTATATTTAGATTATTATTATTATTAAAATTTTTCCACATATTTGGGATGATTTTTTTACCGCTTGCAATTCTAGCTGAATGAACAGCCATTTGAAGCATATTAACTTGAGTATATCCCTGTCCAATGGCTGTATTTACTGTGTCGCCAAGATACCAGTGTTGTTTTAATACCTTTTTTTTCCAGTCTCGGTTGGGAAAAATTCCGTTTTTTGATTTTCCAATCCCAAGATCATAGACAGTGTCGTATCCGAAGTTTTTCGCATTTTCATATATTGCATCGACATCTATACTTAAGCCAAGGGTGTAAAAGTATATATTGCAGGATTTGGATATAGCATCAGAAAGATTTAGAGATCCGTGACCGCTTTCTTTGTGGCAGTGGTATTTTCTATTTCCTATCATTATACTTCCATTGCAATGAACCTTCGTGTCTGGATTCCATTTTTCCTGAATAGCACTCATTGCTACGCATGGTTTTATTGTTGAACCTGGTGAATAAAGACCGAATATACTGCGATTTAAAAATGGTTTATCAGGATTTTTTAGAAGATTAGTGATTGATTCACTAGATTCATTCATGAGGAAAAGGTTTGGATCGTAGGAAGGTGCCGAGTATAGCGACAAAATTTCTCCTGTTGATATCTTTAATACGCAAACCCCACCTTCTTTTCCAGCAAAAAGCTTGTTTGCGATTGATTGTAGACCTGAGTCTAGGGTTATAGATAGATCGTTGCCATCGATTTCTTTGAGAGATGTTGTTATATTTGTTACATTGCCACGAGAGTCTTTTTGCACGCTATCAATTCCAAATTTACCACCAAGCCAAGGCTCCTCACTAAGCTCAACTCCAGATGATCCCATATAGTAATATATATATTTGTACAGTCTTCTTAGTATATTGCTCGATGTTTGATTTATTAAATCCTGTGTTGCATTTTTTACATAACCAAGAATATGGGCAAATTCATATCCAAATTTATATGATCTTTTATTTACCTCTGTTATTTCTACGTTTTTTAAGAGTGGTATGTAAAATGCGAAGCGCCTGAATTCATCAAAAAGCAGATTTTTATAAAGCATTACATGGGTATATGGGTTATTTTTTGCAAATCTTATTGCCTTTTGAAGTCCTAGATTAATTTTCTCTTCGTCTCCTCTGTAGATAATTCTGTACACCTCTTTTATTGTAGCTTTACTTTCTGATAGATTTATGTTTCCCGTAAATATTATGGCTTTTGAAATCTCCGAGTCAGCCAAAACTATTCCATTTCTATCGTATATTTTGCCTCTTTTTGGTATTCTGAATAATAATTTTACACTGTTTAGTTGAGCAGAATTTTTGTATTTTTTATGTTGAAATATTTGTAAAAATATCAATCTAGCGAATATTGTGCCAAATACAAAAAATTGAATAATACCTATGATAAATATTCTTCTGTTAAATATTGCTCTTTTTTGTATATCAAAACTCATTTTTATTATTGTTTTTTATATTTTCTAGATAATACTTTTTTATAAACAAGAAAAATAAATTTTATTATCCTTGATGCAAAATTATAATAGAAATATACCAATACATAGCGAAGAAAGCTTTGCAAAAATGAGAAAAGCTGGCGCTTTGGCGGCGAGAATTTTAGACTCTTTAAGCGATTTTATTAAAGTTGGAATTTCAACAAATGAAATTAATGATTTTTGTCATAATTTTGCACTGGAAAACAACGCAATATCAGCCCCACTTGGATATCAAGGTTCTGGTAAAATAAAATTTCCTAAATCAATATGTACCTCGGTAAATAATGTAATTTGCCATGGAATACCAAGTGATTATTTATTAAAAGATGGAGATATTGTTGGTGTTGACGTGACTCCAATATTAGATGGCTTTCACGGAGATTCTTGTCGTACATTTTTTGTCGGTGATTCGTTTATCGATAAAAAGAAAAATACCATGCAAAAAAAGCTCACTAAGGTGACATATGAGGCTATGATGCTTGGGATTCAGACTGTAAAAGAGGGGTCGAAGTTATCTGAAATAGGCATTGCGATACAAAATCATGCAAAAAAATACAGCTTTTCCGTTGTCAGAGATTTCTGTGGACACGGTGTTGGTGAGAAATTTCACACCGAGCCAATGGTTCCTCATTATTTCGGAATTGATGTTGCAGGATATACGAATTCAATAATTTTAAAAGCCGGAATGATTTTTACAATTGAACCAATGATTAATGCTGGAACATATCATTCAATTGTTTCAAAATCTGATAAATGGACAGCGATTACAAAAGATGGATCACTTTCTGCACAGTTCGAGCATACAATAGGGGTTACGAAAAATGGTTGCGAGATATTTACTAAGTCATTAAATGGTTCGGATTATCCAAAAATTTTAGATGATTTCACATTATGAGATATATAAGAAGTATATTTTTTGATTTAACATTTGCATTAATAACGATATTCTTTGCCGTTATTGGATTGCCATTGGGTTTGACAAAAAAATACTCACCATTACTAGGTAAAGCATGGGCAAAAACGGTATTATTTGCTTTGCGAGTGATATGCGGAATTGTATCGAAGTGCGATGACATTGACGAACTAAATTCGTGCAATTTAATTCTATCAAAACATCAGTCTGCCTGGGAAACTATTTTCTTTCTTGCCGAGATAAAGAATCCTGCATTCGTTATAAAAGAAGATCTTGTAAAAGTTCCATTTTATGGGTGGTATTTGCAAAACATGGGTATGATAACGGTTAAAAGAGTATCGAGTCCTACTGAACTAAAAAGAATGAATAGTAAGATTTTAAATGCCTTGAATTGTGGTAAAAACGTAATAATTTTTCCACAAGGTACAAGAGTCTTGGCCGACATGAATAACTTTGAAAAGCCATTTCGTTTAAATTG
>CAMCTP010000041.1 GCA_945878495.1 Rickettsia typhi
CAAAAACAAGAAAAAACTGAATGTTGTTCGATATATTGATGCAAAATATAATCATGAAATTGAGAATATGTTCAAAAACCCATTAAATTCACTTCAATACTCCAAATATATTAATGACGTAGATGGCGGAATATCTTACCGAAATGGAGGAAATGTTATGAAGGGAGAGATTAGAAATAAGCCCGATGAATATAAGGAGGAGAAGTTCTGCGACATAGGAGGTGTTTCTGATAATTTAAAAATATTAGATCAGCATATTATCAAAAAACTATTTGATAATATAAATGGTAAAACCGATTGTGAGAGGTTGAAAAATATTGAAGTTCAGCATATTAATCAAAGATTAGAGGATTTTGGATTGAATGGTTTGAAATTTAACCATCTTGTAAGTGATGGGATATTTAGTTTCAAAAAAGACAATCAAGTTATAAAAGCCAATGAACTTTCAACTGGCGAACAATTATGCGTTGCAATAGCATTATGGGAATTGTCTGTTGATAAAGATGATAAAGTTGTAAAAACCGATCTTCTTTTAATCGATGAACCTGATGCGCATTTGAATCCAAGTTTGATGAGAAACTTGTATAATGTCTTAAAAAAAATTTCAGAAAACGGCACAAGGGTTGTTATCACCACTCATAATCCGGTATTTATAAATTTGGTCGATCATGAGAGTTTGTTTTGGATGGATGGTGGCAGAGTTTTTCCTCGTTTGCAACCCAAAACAACAGATGATAATAATGGAATTTTACCTCATGATCAAAAAATACCAGCAATTAAGAAAGGTATGATATTAAATAGCTTGGCTGGTGGATTGATTGGCGTTTCGTGGCATGGTAATATTTGCGAATATTTGTTTAGTGATAACGCTGGAGATAATCCAAAAAAGCCAAATGGAATAGAAAAACCGAAGAATGTTATTTTATGCGAAGGAGGAGAGGATCAGGAGTTTCTTTTCAGTTTAGTTAAGAATTTTGATAAAACTTTCAACATTATCAATTGTCTTGGTGCAATGAATATACAGTATTTTTTAAAGCTACCTTTTCATGAAAATAATCAAGATGCAAAGATATTGTGCATTTTTGATAACGATCAAAAAGGAAAAAAAGGTAAGGATGTATGCGATGACATTATATCTAAAATGAATGAAGAAAAGCAAGACAAATTTAAAACTATTTTTATATCACAAACTGATGGTGATAGATTGGAGGAGATGATGGACGATGATGTCAAGAAAGAGGAGCTGTTATCTTCAATTAAAGAGTTTTTTAATTTTAGCTAAGACAAATAATTTGTAAAAAATGGCAGGAGCAGAGGGAATCGAACCCACAACCGCTGGTTTTGGAGACCAGTACTCTACCAGTTGAGCTATACTCCTATATTTTGCAGAATGATTTAGATTTTAGAATTGTCAAGTTTTATTTTTACCAGCCTAAATTCAAAATTTGCTAGATCTTCAATTTCATATCCAAGGTCAAGAATTTTTTTTCTAACTTCATCGGCATCTTGAAATTTCTTATCTTTTTTCATGTCTGATCTAAGTTTTGCAAGTTCTAAAACTTCCGTTGAAATGTCGGTTTCATCGTTTTTTAGATGCTCCGAAATGCCATTTTCGAATAAACCGATAAATCTCATCATTGTATATATTTGATTCGCCAGTGCTTTTTGGCTCGATTTATCACGATCGTATTTTAAGTCATGGGATAGAGAATGCATTATTGCCATGTATTTTGGCACGTTGAAGTTCGTGTATATTGCTTGCTTTGCATTTTCTGGAATGTTTGTTTCTTTTAGATCATACGGTTCAAGAATTTTTGCAATTTTTTGAATCGTTATCGACGCATCTAAAATTATCTTATGATTGAAGTCAAGAGGTTTGGAATAGAGAGTTGAGAGCAGGGCAAGTCTTATCGCTTCGCCATTAAATCCTTGTTTGATTAAATCGATTACCGTTGTAAAGTTTCCAAGAGATTTGCTCATTTTTTCGCCATTAACTGTTACAAAGCCGTTGTGAATCCAGTATTTTGCAAATACATTGCTACCAGAACACACACTTTGAGCTATTTCATTGTCATGATGTGGAAATTTTAAATCAGACCCCCCTCCATGAATATCAAAGTCATAACCAAGATATTTCCTGCTCATTGCGGAGCATTCTATATGCCAACCAGGAAGTCCAAATCCAAAAGGAGATTCAAATCCAAAGGTTGATCCATTTTCTCCGGCTTCATTTTTCGCAGGCTTCCATAGTACAAAATCTTCGGGATTTTCTTTGTAGTCCGCTATTTCGATTCTAGCTCCAGCTATTAAATCTTGGTGATTTTTTTTTGATAATTTGCAGTATTCGTCATACTTAGACGATCTGAATAGCACGTGTTTATTTTTTACATAGGCAAAATCTCGTTCGATCAGTATTGAAATTATTTCTATCATTTCTGATATATTGTCGGTTGCCTTTGGTTCAAAAGTTGGATCTAAGCAATTTAAATATCCTGAACTTATGTTAAAATTTCTGATTGATTCAGATGTTATAGTTGATATTGGTAGATTTTTTTCCGTTGCCTTAGCTATTATTTTATCATCAACATCGGTTATATTTCTTACGTAGGTAACATTTTTATATTCGGATTTTAAAACTCTAAAAACAAGATCATAAAATACAAAACTTCTCGCATTACCGACGTGCGGAGTGTCATAGACAGTTGGACCGCATACATACATTCCAATTTTTTCCAGTGATAATGGTTCGAAAAAAAGATTTTTTCCAGATAGAGAATCAAAAAAAGATATCTTGAGATTCTCCTTCATTATTAAATCTCAAAGAATACAAAATTTGTTAGAGATATTTTGGTTGATAGAGATTTTTCCGCACCAGCTATAAAATCCTTTACTTTCATCGATGGATCAATGCAAAAATCCTGATCTAATAAAGTTTTTTCAGACATAGTTTTTGCTAATTTTCCTTCAATTATTTTGTCTATAATTTCCTGAGGTTTTTTCATATCAGCCATTTGAGCCTTGTATATTTCTTTTTCTGAAGACTTGAATTCCTCGGAAATCTCAGATGCCGATACAAATTCAGGCTTCATCGCAACTATATGCATGCATATTTTTTTGCCAATTTCGTTAAGCTCGGATTCATTTTTTGAATCACTTTCAAGTCCAATGATGCAAGCTTTTTTACCTATATTATCAGCGTATGCAGTGTGTATGTAGCTTGATATCACGCCACTTTTTATTGATACTGATCCAAGTCCAGCAATTGACATATTTTCTCCAACAACAGATATTTGCTCTGAAATTAAATCTTTTGTGCTTTCTTTTGCGTCTTCTATTGAATTTATCGACTTTGAATGTAAATCTGAGCTTATTGATCTTATTATAGCGTGGAATTTTTCGTTTCTCGCAACAAAATCAGTTTCACATGATAATTTTAATATTGTCGCTCTATGTTTTTCGCTCACTATGCAGCAGGCACCTTCGTGAGTTTCTCTGTCAGCTTTTTTTGCAGCAGATGCTATACCTTTCTCTCTAAGATACTTTACCGCATCTTCTATGTTCCCTTTTTCAGAAAGAGCTTTTTTGCAGTCAGCAAGACCTACTCCCGTCATATCTCTTAATGCTTTTACCGATGCTGGATCTACTGTGTTCATGATTTTAAAAAATATTTATGCTTACGCAGATATTGGATTTACCGATGCAGTTACTCTGCCGTATTTATCTGATCCAAAAGAAACAATACCATCTATTAGCGCGAATATTGTATGATCTTTTCCAAGCCCAACTCCCTTTCCAGGTCTCCATTTAGTTCCTCTTTGTCTAACTATAATGTTCCCAGGTATAACGGATTCACCTCCAAATTTTTTAACTCCAAGTCTTCTACCTGCGGAATCTCTTCCGTTTCTACTACTACCACCAGCTTTTTTCGATGCCATAAAATTACAAATTTCAATAAAATAGAAAAGTAGTTTAATTAATTGTCAAGTGATTTTTTGATCATCATGCAAACGAAAGAAAAAAATTGACTTTTATTTTGAATTGATTATCCATAAAGTTAAAAATACAAAATAATTAAATAATTTAAGCATTATGAAACAAGCAAAAAGACTTCCATTGGAAATTATGAAAAAATTATCCTATTTTGGTAAAGCATTTTTTATTATTGCTACGGCAAATATTGCATTGGCAATTTTGTTGAAATGTGGAATTATAGAAAAACTTTTTGAAATGTCTTATGAAAAGTTTGTTATTTTATTAAAAACGGTATTTATGCTTGAGGTATTTGGCTTAGTGGCAATCAGCCTTATATTATTACAAAGAGTGGTATCTGTTATGGGAAAATTCTTCGAAATTAAGCTTACCTACAGGATAATAATGGGATTTGCGCTTGGTATAATACTTGGAATAATGATGAGAAATTTTCCTGATTATTTCGGGATGCTTGGTTTAAAAGCTGTCAAATTTAAGATTTTGGGAATGATATTCTTGGATTTGATAAAAATGTCAATTGGGCCATTGATTTTTGCATCAATTGCCTGCTCTATTCTTGGTGATGATAAAAATGCAAAAGTTGGAAAAATGGCTTTTAAGTCTATAATTACCTTTATAGTAATGACCGTGATATCGGTGGTTATAGGTATGTCGGTAACGAATTATATAAAACCAGGATCAAAAATAAATATAAAGGTTGAAGATTTTATATCCGGAAATGAATCTGCAAATGGCGTTATCGCAAAAGCTTCTTCTGGAGGATCGAAGACTTCAACAGGTCTAGATATGCTTCTAGATATAATACCAAGCAATATATTCAAGTCATTTTATGAAGCAAATTTTCTGCAGATAATATTTTTTGCAGCAATATTCGGAATTGCCATCAAGGTGTCCAGAGGGGTTGATTCTTCGATTGGAGTTGCTATAAAAGGATTGAATGATGTGATGTTTAAAATTAGCGATATAGTAATGCACGTAGCACCATTTGGAGTTTTCGGATTTACAGTCTGGATAGTAGGTAGCCAAGATATGTCGCTTATTAAGTCGTTGTTGGCGGTTATAGGGATAGTCTATGGAAGTATATTATTTATGGTATACGTGCTTTACTCATTGTTTATGATGTTTGCATTAAGGCTAAATCCACTGCAGTTTATCAAAAAAATGTTTGATGCTCAATTTACCGGATTTTTGCTTGCAAGTAGCTCTGCGGTGCTTTCGACATCTTTAAATATAGCTCAAAAAAAACTTGGCGTTTCAAAAGAAAAAGCTATGTTTATAATACCATTTGGTGCAACTATAAATACTAATGGATCTGCTTTGAATCTTGGTGTGAGTGTAATTTTTATATCTCAAGTTTTTGGCATGACGTTTGATATGAGTCAATATTGCTATATTCTCGGTCTTTGCACTCTTGGTGCAATTGGAACGGCTCCTATACCAGGTGCGTCTATTTTTATTTTATCTGGAATATTGTCATCAGTTGGATTGCCGATTGAGGGAATAGCGCTGATTTTAGCTATTGATAGATTGCTTGACATGATGAGGACTTTTGGAAATATAAGTGGCGATGTTCTATCAAGCGTTATAATTGATAGATTCGAGAACACATTGAACGAAAAAATCTGGAATTCAAAATAATTGGATTATTATATTTTTTCAGAAATTTTTACTGCGAAAAGAGTAACAAAAGATGATATAGATTTTGAGAGATTAAATTTAATTGAATCTTCTTGGTCATTTGCCACTGAAGCTTCAAAATGCTCCAATTCATCTGTCATAAACTCAGATATTTTTGATCTTAATTCGATTAAATTTAGCTTTAGCGTTTCCTCTGATGTATTTTTTATTAGTTTATCCAAATCTTTTATTTGATTTGAATAATGTTTCGATATAACTTCCTCAACCCCAGCCGTGCATCCATCTATTGCTTGCTTGCCAACTTTTGCGGTTACAAAGCCTAATAATTTTGCTCCATGTTTCCAAACGGGACTCATAACGGTTGGTCTAATTTGATATTTTTTTGCCATATCTTGGAAATACTCTAAATGCCTTAATTCTTGAGAAAGCGAAGATTCCAAATTTTCGATTAAATCAGTTGAATGCTTGATTTGAGTGGAGTATATGTTTTTGGCACCAGTTTCTCCGGCAAGATTAACTCTTACCATTTTGTCAAGAATTGATCTTATTTTCTTGTTCATAAATAAAAAAATTGCTTTTTTAAATTATCAATTTTATTTAATATGAAAGTCAAGATGCTAGTGAAAAAATATATATTTTTAATATTGCTGTTATTTTTTAATTCGGCAGAATTGAAGGCTGAAGAAAAAAAAAGTTTTATCAAAATTGGGGGATTTGTTGATACATCTAGTGCAAGCGTTGGGCAGTCTGGAGCTTATGAAAATGAAGTTTTACCAAACTCTGAATCAACATTAAAATCCGTTAATAGGCAAAATATACACGGATCTCAACAGAGCAGGGTTTTCTCAAGAATTGATTTAACAGCCGGTATTAAGGTTGATGAAGTTAGGTCTTTTGGTGTTAAAATTGTTTTGAATTCAACAATTGGAAACAATGAAGATGACGCCGGTAGATTTGGGAATCAGAATTATATTTTCTTAAATACGAAATATGGAAGGCAAGAAATTGGGGTTTCTCCGACTCCTGCTGCAACTATGAGAATTGATGCAAGCGTGATAGCAAGAGCTAGTGGCGGAATAGGTGGACAGTGGTTTAGGTTCGTCAATTTTCCGGTTTTTAATACATCTGGAATGTCTGCAGATCAAGCAAATGAGCTCTCGGCTGGATATATGCCGATTTTCTTGCTTCAGCCAATGTTACCAAATGAAGCTGGTTTTACAAGCGGAGCAACTCAATCATTATTTATATATCAAGGAAATGACCAAGCTAACCCACAAATGACAAATGGTGGTTATGATGTAATGTATTACAATAGGCAACAACCAAGATTTGGCCATGCCCTGCATAATGGAATAAATTTTTACACTCCAAGATACAATGGATTTCAATTTGGTTTTTCTTATGGACCAAATACAGGCTCGGCAGGTGGAATAGGGCGGCATGATTCAGAATTTTTACGAAATGGATCGGGTAATCCAATATCTATACACGGAGCAAATTCTACGAGATCTGGAAATGTTGCAAACTATCTATCAATGGGCGTAAATTACAAAAAAATCTTAACAGATGACATTGATATAGCATTATCACTAACACACGAAAGAGGTCAGGCTCAGGATATAAATAATCCATATGGGGTAAATGGAGGGTGTACAATATACAGTGGATCTTGTATAAATGGATTTAACGGAAGACGAGATTTATCAGCTTATGCCATTGGTGGAAAGCTGAACTATGGTCCATTTTCATTCGCTGGATCCTATGGATCGTGGGGAAATAGTCTTCAGCCAATTGCAAATAATGCAAAAGATGGTTCAGGAAATTATCTGTATCCATGGTTAGTTCCATTTGACGCGAATGGCAATGAAATGGTTGATTTTAAAAAAACAAGCTTTTATAATTTTGGTGGAGCCTATGAATTTGGTCCTTTTAATGCATCGGTAACTCATCTTGTAACAAATAATATGGGAAATAAAGTAAATGCATCATCAATTGGCTTAGATTATCAGGTATCTGGATATACCTTTGGAACTCTGGTTCCTTATATAGAATATACGCAATTTTCAATGACTGGAGCACCGATTTATTTAGCTAGTGTTCAGCAATTATACACTCCAATAAAAAATTCCGGCAATGTTATTATGATAGGTTTT
>CAMCTP010000042.1 GCA_945878495.1 Rickettsia typhi
TCTCAA
The DNA here is from genome assembly GCA_945878495.1 of Rickettsia typhi. Lineage (GTDB taxonomy): Bacteria > Pseudomonadota > Alphaproteobacteria > Rickettsiales > Deianiraeaceae > CAMCTP01. The sequence goes on from CAMCTP010000042.1 coordinate 7, forward strand.
AACTGTGGAGTAAAAGCTATTTTAACGGATCCAAGTTTGCCATCTGGTAGTGACAGAATTTACAAAGCATACTATGGTCTCGGAATTGACTGTGAATTCATAATCAATCTTCAGGGCGATATGCCAAATATCGATCCCGAAATTATTATAGATACCTATAAAATGCTAAAAAGAAATAAGGATTGCGATATTGCGACAACAGTTTTCGAGATATCAAGACCCGAAGAAATAAACAACCCAAATATCGTCAAGGCTGTATTGTCAATCAAGCCGAATGAATTGCAAGAGCATAGAGCGATTTATTTTACTCGATCAATTGCACCATATACAAAAAATAATGATGTATTTTATCATCACGTTGGAATATATGGTTATCGCAGAGATGCATTGAAAAAATTTGTCGAATTAGAGCCTTCATATTTAGAGAAAAGAGAATCATTGGAGCAGTTAAGGGCTTTGGAAAATGATATGAAAATTTACGCAAAAATTATCAATAAAATGCCAATAAGCGTTGATACGGCTGATGACTTAGAGATTGCGAGAAATTATTTTTTGAACTTATGAAAATTGGGTATCAGGGAATCGATGGAGCATATTCGTCGATAGCTGCAAGAAAATTATCGCCAGATTCAGAATATATCGGATATCCTGATTTTTATTCGTGCTTTAATGAGTTAAGCAACGATAATATAGACGCGATGGTTTTGCCATTGGAAAATTCATACGCCGGAAGGGTTTCCGATGTACATCGGCTTATAAAGGATTTTGAATTGTTCTTTCACGCTGAATTTATAATGAAAATAGAGCATCAATTATTGGTAAAAAAAGACACACAATTAGATGAAATAGAGGAAATTTTCTCTCACGAGCAAGCTGTTATGCAATGTGAAAAAACCTTGAAGAAATTTTTTGCTGATAAATATAATCGCAATGTAACTATATCAAAATTTCATGATACTGCCATGGCTGCTGAATTAGCTGCAAGCTCAAACAGAAAAATCGCCGCAATTGCATCAACAAGAGCAGCAGAGATTTTTGATCTTAAAATTGGCTTAGCGAATATAAATGATGATCCAGATAATCACACTCATTTTGTCTTGTTGTCAAAAAATCCAAAATATAATCCAAAACTTCCTGATAAAAAATACATTACAGCATTTATTTTTGAGGTTGGAAATGAATATGGTAGCTTATCAGAGGTCTTAAATATTTTGTCTAAAAATAAAATAAGTTTAGCGAAAATTGAGAGCTATATACCAGGTTGCATTAAATCTGATTCGGCAAAATTCTTTGTTTCTTGTGAATCACATATTGACGATCAAACTTGGGTTGATTCAATGATTGAAGTGAATAAAATTTGCAAATATATTCATATTTTTGGATGTTTTGAGGGAGATGCGATTAGATTTTAATCTCATCATTTATATTTTTCCCCGAAATTAGTTTATTGAGCTCTAGATTGGTAATGCTCTCAAGAAATTCTTCGGCAATCTTGTCTAGTTCAAGATTTATTTTTTCTATTAAATCACGATCACTTGATTCAAGGGATAATTCAAGATCGGAGATTTTACCTTCAATTTTTTCAAGATATTCAATACTAATAATATCGCCGTTGTTTTTAATTGCTTTTTCAAGAGCAAATATATTTGTTTTTGCCGACTCTTTTGCTTCGATTAAAAGTCGTGAATTCATGTCATTTTTAGCATTTTGTATCGATGATATAAGCATTTCTGACATTTCGTGATAATCTATTCCGTATGTCGGTTTTATTTCTGTTGTTATGCTGTTTTCGGTTTCAGTATCTATTGCTATAACTGATAAAATTCCATCGACATCTATGCTGAATTTTACCTCTATTTTCGTCATTCCGGCTGGCTTTGGGTCGATATTGGCGAGCTTTAATATTCCCAATTCCCTGCAATCTTTTGCCAGCTCCCTTTCACCTTGAACAATTTTTAAAATCATGCCGGTTTGTCCATCTTGACCGGTTGTGAAATTTTGTATTGCAGAGCAGGGTATCGGCGTGTTTCTATGTATGATTTTTTCCGTAAGCCCTCCCATAATTTCAACTCCCAATGAAAGCGGACATATATCAAGTAAAATATTCTCAAAGCCGCTGCTTTTTCCTGCCGCTTTAATTCCTGCGCCAATTCCAACGATTTTGTCAGGGTCTAAATTTGTAAAAATTTCGCAATCAATATATTGTTTGATAGATTTTTGCACTACTGGCATTCTAGTCGATCCTCCAACTAATATAATTCCAAGGATATCGCTTTTTGATAAATTAGATACCGATAGTGCATCGGCCATACATTCTATTGTTTTTTTGATAAATTTTTCCGAAAGAAATTCAATTTCTTTTGCGGTGCATTCGATTGATATATTATTTTGATTTATGATAAAAGAACCGACAAAACTTTCGTGGTTTGATAGGTACTCTTTTATATTTTTTGCTATATCTAGCATTTCATTTTTATCGTCTTGTAATTTATATTTTTTTACAAGATAGTCCTTAATTGTAGAGTCTATATCATCACCTCCAAGATTGGAATCTCCGCTGGTTGAAATTACTCTAAAAATTCCCATTTTCATTGATATAATCGATACATCAAACGTACCTCCACCAAGATCATAAACCATATAAATTCCCTCTGATTTATTTTCTACACCATATGCAAGAGCTGCTGCGGTTGGTTCATTTATGATTCTTTTTACATTAAATCCTGCGATTTCAGCTGCGACTTTTACTTCATTCTTTTGATAGTCATCGAATTTTGCAGGCACAGTTATAACGCAGGAGTCTACTGGGCTTTCAAGTTGATTTTCGGCAGTTTTTTTTATCTTATGAAATATCATGCTTGATAATTCTGCGATGCCGTATTCTTTGTTAAAAATATTAATTTTGTGATCTCTCTGTCCAATAAATCTTTTTATTGATTTGACTGATATAACATTTGAGGTATTGCCTTGATTGAATGATTCTTTTCCTATTTTTATATCTCCATTTTCAGATATAGATATGTATGATGGCAATAGATCGCCGTGTCCATCAAATTCGATGGTTTCAATTTTTTTATCATAGACGTAACTTGCAACGCAATTTGTTGTTCCAAAGTCTATTCCAATAGAAAGCGACTGATTTTTATTATCTTCAGATTCGTTGATTTTTATTGGTTCTTCTATTTGCATGTTTTTCAAAACAATTTGCTATATTTTACTTTTTTATTATTTAAATCGCAAGATAAATATTGACTTTAAAAAAAACTTTTTTACCCTCATATTGACCTATTTACGATTTCAATGTATAAATTGTATCATTATACTCTTTGCCCTTTCTCAAGAATTGTCAGGGTGATAATGTCTGAAAAAAAAATTGAATATCACGGAGTTATAGAAAAATACTGGGAGAAAAATCCAGATTTTTTAAAATTAAATAAATCAGGATCTGTGCCTTTTTTGATTAAAAAATTTTCTGAGCAGGATTCACAAAATGGAAGAAAATACCTTCTTTTATCTGGTATTAATGCTATATCTGAATTTGTTGATAGTTATCATAGCGGTAATTCGTTAATTCCAAATGATGCTGTCGATGCAGCCGATGTGAGAAAAATGATCGATTGGGTTAATATAAAATTTCACAATGAAGTTGTATCGCATTTTTTAAATGAAAAAATAGTCAATTTTTTTAAAACAAAAGATCTTCCAGATCAATCGATTATAAATATAGCATCTAAAAATCTCGCTTCTCATATTGATTATTTTGGATTTTTAATATCAAAAAATGGCTGGATAGCAATACCAAAAATGTCTCTTGCTGATATAGTTTTGGCTGCTCATGTTTCTGTTTTAGATTATCTTGGGTGTGTTAATTGGATAAAAATGACAACAGAAAATCAGGAAAATTTTAAAGAATGGTACAGATTGATGAAATCAAGGCCATCATTCAGATCGATTTTACAAGATGTAATACCTGGTTTTGAGGCTTCTTCGGCTTATCGAGATCTTGATTTTGTTTAATAAATGCAGAAATTTATCTGTCGTGCAATAGATGATTTTGGGAAAAAAGAAGATGCTGTAATGGAAGCTGAAAACAAAGCTGAAGCTATTGCAAAACTAGAAGAAGGTGGACTTACGGTGCTTTCGATAAAAAAAATATCAACCAAGATTGGTAAATCTGGAGGAGGGAGAATTCATTTAAATACAGCTGATAAAATAGGATTTTTTGTACATTTGGCGGAAATGGCTAGAGCTGGGATGAGTACAAAACACACGCTTTCACTGCTGCTTGATCTATCTGAAAATAGAAGACTAAAGAAACTCGCATTTAACATGGTAAAAAGAGTTGACGAGGGTTTAAATGTATCGGAGGCTATGATGGAATCCGGATGCTTTGGTGAAATATTTCCAAATCTGATATACGTTGCCGAGAGAACGAATTCGGTTGAAAAGGTTGCAAGTATGATTATTGACTACATAAAATGGACTGGTGATATGAGACGTCAGATAGTCTCGGCGATTGTAAAACCTATAATATCTCTGTGCTTTGTAATGGGAATAATGGTTGCGGTTTCTATTTTTGCTTTGCCAAGATTGAAGGACACTCTTTCACAGTTAAGTGGTGGTATAACTCCTCTTAAAACTCAGCAATTTATGGATTTTATGACTGGAGTTCGTAATAACTGGTACATAGTTCCAATCGTAATATCTGCTTTGGTTTTTTTAAATTATATACCAAGAGCTCTAAATCTTGAAAGAGTATCTGTCGTGTATGATAAAATAAAGTTAAAAATACCTCTTTTTGGCGGCTTGTTGTTGAAGATAGAAATGGCAAGGTTGTCTTCATTTCTTGCAATATTGATACACTCGGGATATAAGGCAAATGATGCAATAACAATGTGCCCAAAGGTTGTGGTTAATAGATATATTAGAAAATCTGCCGTAAATGTATCTGATATAATGGTCGCCGGATCTACAATATTAAACGCCTTCAGTTCGCAAAAAGTATTTCCAAAATTCTTTTTATCAATGATAGGAATTGGTGAGCAGGTAAATCAAATAGAAAGAACCGTGATGAACATTAAGGAAATTTACGACAAAGAAGTAAAATCGTCTGCTGAATTCGTTATATCGAGCGTCAAGCCAATGATAACAATATTTATGGGAAGCTTGATAGGATGGATGGCAGTGGCTATTTTCTCCCCGATATACACAAGTATTTCAGCAATTTCGAAGACTTAAAATTAGAGTGTTGACTTTTAATTTTTAAATATTTGTATTGATTTGTGTTGATTATAAAAATGAAAAAACTTCTATTAATTATAACAATTTTTACACTATGTTGCGGATATTTCAAGATTGCAGTTGCGACAGATTCAACTACAGAGGTTGCAAGAGATCAGGTTTTTTCAGCATCTGAAGAGCTTGGTGAGTCAATTTGTCAAATAGTGAACATAATGACGGGAAGGGCGGGTATTGTGTTTTTTGCAATAGTTCTTACTGCGACAGGTATAGCTGTATTGCAGGGAAAAGTGTCTCCGGGTTTATTTATAGGTCTTGGATGCGGCATTGGAATGTTTTTTGCCGCTCCAGTTGTTCTTGATTTTATAACGCCAAGCGATAGAGCCGCGGGTGGTTGCGCTTGTAAAGAGAAAAGAAATGCAGGTTATTTTTATGATGCAAGCGGAAATAAAGTCGCAATCAATAGAGTAATACCATTGAAATCTGATTGTACAAAAAAAACCTAGTATGGCTTGTTTTTTTATACCAAATAAATGAAATCAATAATATTAAAGAACAATAAGAAAGGTATTTTTCTTAGCTTGGAATTGATTGCCGTCCTGACTGTAATTACAGCTTTATTATCCGTGACAACATTTATGGGTCTTAGAGTTTATCAAAATAGCAAAATAACAAAAATCATTAATCAAATTGAATCAATAAGAGTATCTGTTTCTAGTTTTGAAAGTACTTTTGGCTTTTATCCTGGGGATGTAAATTTGGAAGTTATAAATTCAGGTATAAATTCTGACATTGTAAAAAATAACTATGCAAAAGTTATAACATCAGAAGAGCCTACCGATGGAAATGTGGACAGTCTTTTCACTTCGGCAAAATCGGATTCAATTTCAATGCAAAAATCACAACTTGCATTTCAACAAATGTCGGTGGCTGGTATGTTTGATTTTCCAAAATCGCAAAATTACCAAATATCTGAAACAAGTGGATGTGATAATTTGTCACAAACTGCCGGAAATCTTTTTCCATATATAAAAGATCACAAAGATGCTGTGTGGATGATTGTTATGGATGTTGTTGATTACTCAACTTATCCTCAAAATTTTTCATATTTAAGTCCATCGGGAGGGATTGTTTATAATGCATTATTTTATTCAAATTTCTCTGGATCACCGAGGCTGCTTGGTGTTGGTACGAATTTTACGGGATGCTCTCCAAATGTCAGCGCTGGAATTGGTGCAATAAGTTCTGATTTAACCTACGGAATTGACCAAAAAATTGACACCGGAAATCCAAAAGACGCAAATTCTGTACTTTTGGCAGATGGAATTAGTGGTGCCGGAGGGTGCTCTTATATTCCGACAAATATAGCAAATGCAACAATATTTGATGAAGTTTACTCAATGAGTAAATCTGACGTACCTGGCGACAGATGCATTATAACCTTCGCTTTATAATAAAAGCTTGCAAAATATTTTTTACACAATATTTACTTAAAAACTGACTTATTTATGCAAAAACAAAAACTCATAAAAAAATGTATTCAGCTATTCGATGATATGAAATCTGAAAATGTTGTAAGATATGGTGAGATTAAAGATTATATAGTTGAAGATTGCATAGTTTTGACAGCAATGTCAGAAATGCACGCAAGAAGCATAGCTCAAAAACTTCAAATTGAGCTAAAAGATAATGATATTGAATTTATATCTAGCTCTCACTCCATAAATAAGCATATAACGCCATCAAATAAATGGATTGTTGTTGATTGTTCTGATTTTTCTCTAATGATCCATGTGATGATTAAGGATGAAAGATTGCACTATGGAATAGATTCATTACTAGAAAAAATGTCATCTACGAAAGAGATTTATCATCTTAAAAATACATCAGAGCCAATTTTTGCAAAATCATTTGATAATTTGGATTCTGTTGAAATTATTGACAATGATGATTTTGATGTTAGCGAAGATGATATCAAGAGTATAATGTTTAACGCGAAAACTCTCAATGCAAAAAAAGCACCAGTTAGTAGATCGGGGAAAAAAGCAAAAAGTAAAACAAAAAGATCGGTTGGTAGACCTAAAAAATCCGAAACCAAAGAGCCAAAAAAACGTGGCAGACCTAAAAAAGGATAAAATTTCTAATCAGATGATTATATAGTTTTAAAATTTTGATTAGTTTGGTATATTTCGAACATTGCCGCAACAAAATATCTTCTAACTTGAGAAATATCTGCTTTTTTAATATTTAAGCCTTGTGTAAAGTTTTATTGAGTTGCCCAATTCACAGAATGCTATAAAATTCTAACATTTAGGCGATCCATCTTCAACAATTTCGCCATTCTTCATTACTATAATTCTATCCATAAATGCTACACTTGATATTTTGTGAGCTATTACAATAACTGTTTTCTCTTTGCAGTGAGTTTGGATCACCTCTTTTATTGCAATTTCA
>CAMCTP010000043.1 GCA_945878495.1 Rickettsia typhi
ATCGCCACCGCCTTGGTGTTTTTTAAACCCACCCTTGTTAAATCTTGAATCTCTCTCTCTATTGTTGTTCATTTAAATTGTTAAAATGTTAAAATTGTGCTTCCTGTTTTGATTAATAATAATCCTAGAGTTCTCTAGAATTTTTTTCATCTTTTTGATTTTGTTTATCCGAGAATTTTCCGCTACTTTTCTTTGTACTGACTCCTTTAGTCTCTTTATCATCTATTGATGATTCCTTGCTAGGTTCGTAGGATGATCCGCTGTAATATCCTGATTTGCTTTTCGGTTGATGCTTCATCACTCTTGTTTTGCTGCCTGTCGTTGGAATTCCAGTAAAATTCTTCTTTGTTCTATTAAATAATTTTAATAAAGTTTGCTCGCTGGTTGCTATATCATCCATGTCTTGAAAATTCTGAGTTTTATATTGTGCAAACTGTTCATTAAAATGAGATAGATTGTTTATACTAGAATCAATCTGGTTTAAAATGTCTTTTTTTGTCTTGTTGCTGTTCATTTTTGTTGTAAAAAATTATTTTTCTGATACATTATCTATTCATTGTGTCGCTAGAATTTGACTTGTTACGACCTTCTAACAATTCTTGATGTAGTTGATTTTGATTGATATTTACAACATTGCTCATGCCAGAATTCATTGATTGCTGAAATCTGTTATTTTGCTCGTCTTTTTTTTGTTTTGCTTGTGGATTTCTTGGTTTCTCAGCAGATTCATACTGTGAATCTTTGTAGAGATTTGAATCTTGGCTACTAGGTGCCGTACTTGGCGTTGTGCTCGTTAGAAAATTTATTATCTGATTTTGTGGTTCGATTTCAGATTGAAACTCATTTACTTGATTAAAATTGCTATTTTGACAAATTTCTTCTATCTTGCTCACCGCCTTACGCTCTAATTTTTCGATTCCTTTTTGTGAAAGAATTGGCATCATTTGGTTTGAAATTATACTGTTTAATTCCACTCTTACTGCATATTTTATAACTTCACGTCGCAACATAAAGATACTTGGTGGAAGCAAGGGTGGTTGTTGTTGGTTATTAGGTGGAAGCAAGGGTGGTTGTTGTTGGTTATTTTGACTTATGTTTGTTTCGTTGCTCCAGCTATCTTGATTGAGTGCTTCGATCATAGAAGCTATATCTGCTTTACTATGGTCTGCAAATTCTACCTGAGATCTTGATTGCTCAATTATATTTGATTGCATATAATTCGAAGGTGCGTATTGATTTCCATCTGCTGTATCTCCAAATCCTCTCAATGATTCTGTTGTTCTATTGAACATTTTAAATAATGTACCAATTCTTGTAGATGCTTCCTTTTTATTTATGCGATTTATAAGCTGTGTTAGAACATGCTTGGCAACTGGTCTAATTTTTTCAACTATAGTTTGCCCATTTTGCATTTCCTTCTTTTTTATTCCTTGATTCTCCCAGTCAGTTATTGCGGCTCTTTGCTGCCTGCTCTCTGCTATTTTTTTTGCAATATTTTCTAACTCATTTGTGTTTTGATTATTGCTTTCCATCTATATATAATACCATTAATTCTTTATTCTTGTCGCTTTTAGTTTTGCAAAATCCTCGTCCGCATGGTATGATGATCTTGTTAATGGTGATGACGATACCATTAAAAAACCCTTTACCCAAGCCATTCTTTCTAGGTATCTGAACTCATCCATGGTGTAGTATTTTTTTAATTCTGCGTGCTTTTCACTTGGTCTTAAATATTGTCCAATTGTTATAAAGTCAACGCCAGCTGCACGTAAATCATCCATGAGCTGCAGAAGCTCTTCTTTTTCCTCTCCAAGTCCAACCATTACTCCAGATTTGGTGAAAATATTCGGATTTTTATCCTTGACTTTTCTGAGTAAATTCAAAGAATTGAAATACCTAGCTCCCGGTCTTATAGCTGGATACAACGATGGAACGGTTTCAATATTGTGGTTATAAACATCCGGCGGTGTTTGTGTTGCTAAAATATCAACCGTTAATTCCTCTGGTTTTCTTAGGAAATCAGGTGTTAAAATTTCGATAGTCGTACTGGGTGAAACCTTGCGAATGTTTGATATTACCTGTGAAAAATGTGCAGCTCCTCCATCTTCCAAATCATCCCTGTCTACCGATGTTATAACTACATGTCGCAATCCAAGTTTTTTTACTGATTCGGCAACTTTTTCAGGCTCGTGCGGATCCAACGCCAATGGCTTTCCTGTTGCTACATTGCAAAATCTGCAGGCTCTTGTGCAGATCGACCCCAATATCATAAATGTTGCGTGCTTCTTTTCCCAGCATTCACCAATATTCGGACACGCCGCTTCTTCACAAACCGTATGAAGATTATTATCTCTCATTAGTTTTTTGACATCATTATACCCCTGTGATAATGGTGCTTTTACTCTTATCCAGTCGGGTTTTTGTAGCATTTATTTCTTGCAATATCCAACCAATTATATACATTATAAGTTAATAGTCAAATGATTAATTGAGCATTCTTGATTGATTTTTGTTTCTTGAGTGTGCGGCATTATATTTCGCTTGCAAAGTGTTAGCGAATGAAGATTGACTGGATTGAAGAGAACGATTATCATTCCCTTGTTCTAGGTAATTATTATATTTGTCAGTTTGTTTGTATGCTTCACCAAAATCTTTGCTTGAACCATAGTTATGCTTTTTGTGGTTAAATAACGTTTCTTGCATTTGCATTCTTTCTGCTAAATAAGCATACTCTCTCATTATATTATTTTGATCTTTCTCATTGTTGAAGCGTATTTTCGATCTTTTTATCATTCTTTTCGGCTGTTTGAAAACAATTGGGTTTTGTGTTTGCTTTGCTACATCTGTAAGAAAAGATAAATCATAATTGTTAAAATGTATATTGTTTGTATTGTAATTTTCTATAGCATTAGATTTGTTGTCAAATGATTTAGATTTAATATTCTGACCAACGATAGACAAATCTTTGAGTTCATTATTTTGTCTATTTATTAATTCCCGTTTCTTGATAAAGTTGTTAAAAAGCAGTGCACGGCTTAATAAATGTTTTGATCTCGATTGGCTCGACGGGGAATGTGAATTTACTTCTGAATTAATAGAATCAAATCTAATCATTGCATCTTGTGCAATATTGTTTTTAGATTTTGCCGATCTTAACCCTCTTGATCCTTGGCTTGCTTTTGGGGTGAACACTCCGACGCTTGTTTATGTCTACCACAAGAGTTGCTTTATTGTTCGAGTTTTCTAAAAATGGCTGTTTTGTTTCATGAACTCTTTGTTTTGCGATTGTTGGACTTTTTGCCGTACTTGGTCGAATATGTAGTTTTGTTTATAGAAAGTGGATAATTATTATTCTCGATGTTTCCGGTACCAACTTGGTTAAGCATATTTGGATATATTATACTTGTTTTAGGAAGTGCTTTGTGAAATATCTGCTGTTTTTGTTCTGTATTTGCTATTTTAATTGCTGTTGCTATCTTATTTCTTATTTACCCCTATTGACAATCTATAATTTTGCATTTTTAAAATTGGCTCAAAGTGTTTATTTCGAGTAGCTCTGTTGTTCAAAAAAGATGCAATCTTTCTAATACCTGCTTTGTTCATAATTGAAAATTTTACACACAAGTGGTCTAAAATCAATCTAATCTATTGTCAACAATTTTCTTGACTGTAAAAAAATCAAATTCATACACTAGGTATAACTTATATATATTATGTCATTAAATTGCGGTATCGTTGGTCTTCCAAATGTAGGAAAATCCACTCTTTTTAACGCCATTACCAATACAACAAATGCTCAAGCTGCAAATTATCCATTTTGTACAATTGAACCAAATTCAGGATTGGTTGCGGTTTATGATGCTCGACTTCAAAAAATCGCTGCAATAATGTCGAGTGAGAAAATAATACCAAATGTTATCGAGGTTACTGATATAGCAGGTTTGGTAAAAGGCGCAAGTAAAGGTGAGGGTCTGGGAAATCAATTCTTGGGTAATATAAAACAAGTTGACGCAATACTGCATGTAGTTCGTTGTTTTGAAAATCCGGACGTTATACATGTGAACAATAAAATTGATCCACTGGACGATATTAGCACAATTCAAACTGAATTACTACTGGCCGATATTTCGTTTCTTGAAAAACGAATTTCAAATCTTGAAAAGAAGGCAAAAAATCAAAAAGATTTAAAACCTGAACTTGATGTTGCAAGCATGATGCTGGCAAAAATGAATCAAGGGCAAATGGCAAAAAGCATAGATCTTGACAGCGAACAAAAACAAATCGTTGATTTATTTCAGCTGATAACGGCAAAGCCTGTAATTTTTATCTGCAATACCGATGAATCATCTGTGACTTCAGGAAATGATTTTACAAAACTGGTTCAAAAATATGCAAAAGAAAATGCTTCCGAGTCAATAATCTTATGTGCGCAGATTGAAGCAGAATTATCGGGAATGTCCAATGATGAAAAAAATGAAATGTTAAAAGATTTAGGAATTGAATCAAGCGGACTTGAAAAAGTTGCAAAAGCTGGATTTGATTGTTTAAATTGGATAACATTTTTCACCGCAGGACCAAAGGAGGCTAGGGCATGGAGCTTGAAAAAAGGCTCCACTGCACCCAATGCAGCCGGTGTAATACATACAGATTTTGAAAAAGGATTTATCAAAGCCGAAACCATAGCCTACAAAGATTTTGTCGAATTTAATGGCGAAGCTGGTGTAAAAACTGCCGGTAAATTACGTCTTGAAGGCAAGGAATATATAGTCGTAGACGGTGATGTCATGCACTTTAAATTTAACGTTTAATAATATTTATGATTCAAAAAGTTGCCACAATTTTAAAACCACACGGTGTTCATGGTGCTGTTAAAGTCCATTCTATGGTTGAAAATCTCGCAGATTTTATTAAAATCGCTAAAACAAAAAACGGCGATTCCATGCCTGTAAAATCGATTAAGAACCATAAAGATGATGTCTGGATTGTAAAATTTACCGAAATTACCGATATGAATGAAGCAGAAGCAATAGCAAAAACTGAGCTTTTTTGCCAAATGTCTGATTTTCCAAAACTACCAAATGGCGAATTATACGAATTTCAGGCAATTGGATTGCCGGTTTTTGAAGAAAATACCCACTCTGCATTGGGTCATCTGACGGATTTTTCTTATAACCAAGGTGGAAAAATACTGCTTATAACGCCGACTGATCCAACACTTTCCCGTGGTAATATTAATCAAGGCTTATTGCATGTTTTAAGAAACGATGTTATTACCATCAATGCTGAAAAAATTGTCATTAAACCATTAAAAATCTACCTTGCCGAACTTTCGGAAGATGATCTTGACGACGAAGATTTTGAATTTGAGATAGAGGAATAGAGGGATGCTTTTGAGAATTTTTACAGCTTATCCTGAATATTTTGAGCAATCGCTATCTATCTCCCTTCTGGGAAAGACAAGAGAGCGTGGCGTTTGGTCGCTTGAGATTGTTAATCTTCGAGATTATGGAATCGGTCGGCATAAAAAAATCGATGATACAAGCTTTGGTGGTGGTAGTGGGTTGATTTTACGACCTGATGTTTTGTCAAATGCACTTGAAGATCGAATTAAAAATCTTGAAAATATTCGCCTTAGTAGAGCTAAAAATGAAGCTTTGTTTATAACATCGCCAATTGGCGATATGCTGAATCAGGCTATGTCAGTCGAAATGTCTCGACTTGAAACTATGAATATAATCTGCAATAGATTTGAAGGGGTTGACCAAAGAGTAATTGACCATTACTCCATAAAGCCAATATCGATTGGGCGATATGTTTTGCTTGGTGGGGAGGTTGCCGCCTGCGTTATCGCAGAATCCATTTTACGATTATTGCCCGATTTTTTAAAAAATCCGGAAACCATAACAACCGAAAGTTTTGGTGAAAATCTCAACGGAATGGGTGAATATCCTCAATTTACCCGTCCGCAAATATGGAATGAAATTGGCGTTCCAGAGCCACTTACAAACGGAAATCACAGGGAGATTAATGAGTGGAGAATGGCGAATTGCATTATCTTGGATGATGGCAATTGTTAGATTTTATAGCCGCAAATTCTTGCAATAAACTTTTTAGTTCCAATTGACGGTTCTTGAATTTATTTTGAATAGTAATTTCTATGATCTCTAAGTGTTGATGCTTTTTTATGGCAGTATAACAGGTCTCATGAAATTGATTAAATATTCCTACTCCCCAAAAGTCATTTTCTCTCTCATAATATCTTCCCTGATTTTGATTTTCATTCGCAGGTATTCCATTGGTCTTGCACCCTTGACACGATTGCAATTTCCGCATAATAGCTGATAATTTTCGTAATAATCTCCGCCACCTTTTGCACGAGGAACGATGTGATCAACCTCAAAATGCCAAATATCTAGGACAATTCCGCATCCGTTACAGCAACCATTTTGCTCTTTAAATAAACGCTCTTTTACCGATTGATTTATCTCCTCAACCTCAATATCAGTTCTTTGAGGAACGTCAAGTCTGTGAACGAAATCTACTCCTTCTGCTTTGAAACTTAAGCTATCATCCATGTGTCCATCTTTTTCAAGTCGCTCTTTTAAAACCATTGCTGCTTGTTTTTCGATATCAACCCCAATCCATTTTCTCCCTAATTGCTCAGCTGCAACGCAGGTTGTTGCACATCCGCAAAAAGGGTCTAGGATAATGTCACCTTCTTTTGATGAAGCCTGAATTATTCTTTCAAGCAATGCTAGTGGTTTTTGTGTTCTGTATCCGGTATTTTCATTCTTGCCAATTCGTGGTATATCTGTCCAAAG
>CAMCTP010000044.1 GCA_945878495.1 Rickettsia typhi
TAAGCATATTTTGCCAACTAGTAATGGACAAAGAAATAATGAGACTGATTTTATATTACAAAATTTATTTGGATATTGTTCAGTAGTTGAAATTAAAATCCCAGAAACTCCATTAATGAAGAAAAAAGAAATAAAATCTGATCCACCCAGTAATATTCATGATGAAAAACGCACTCACGTATACATTCCTAATGACGATTTGATTGTCGGGGTTTCACAGGTTATTCACTATCAAAATAGAGGAGTCGAGAGATCAGACTCAGAAGGAACAAAGAAATTCGCATCCAATGCAAGCGGTCTCATTGTGATTGGGCATTCTAAGGAATTAGTTCAAAATGAAGAATTAAAACGTAGCTTTCAATTATATCACAACAGCATCAAAAACGTCACCATCATAACATATGATGAACTTCTTAAAAGAGCAAAACAAGCAATCGGTTATGATTCAAACCCCTAAACCAAACACATTTCAATCAATTGATCGGCGATGTCAACGGCGTTTAGAGCGGCTCCCTTGCGTAAATTATCAGCTACAATCCACATATTTAAACCGCTTTTTACACTTTCATCTCTTCTGATTCTCGAGATATAAACCTCATCAGTTTTTGAAACTTCTTTTGGTGTTATATATGAGTTTTGCGAAATATCATCAACAACAAATACATCCTCTGAATTTTTCAGCAACATCAATATATCTTCCATTTCATAATCCTCCTCAAATTCGATATTTACAGACTCTGAATGACAATTAAATACCGGAACACGAACGCAGGTAGCTGATACTTTTATCGAATCATCGCCCATGATCTTTTTAGTTTCGTCAATCATTTTTTGCTCTTCTTTTGTGTTTCCATTTGGCAGAAATTTATTTATTTGCGGTATGCAGTTAAATGCGATTTCTTTTGTAAATATTTTTGGTGAATAGGTATTTGTTGCCTCATAAACCCCTTTTGTCTGCTTGTATAACTCATCCATTGCGTCTTTTCCAGCTCCGGAAACAGCCTGATAAGTGCTAACAACCACTCTCTTAATCTTATAATCACCGTGAAGTAATTTCAAAGGAATAACCATTTGAATTGTGGAACAATTCGGATTTGCGATAATTTTTCTACTGTATTTTTTGATATCCTCTGGATTGACTTGCGGAACCACCAATGCAATATCTTTTTGCATCCTGAAGTACGATGTATTATCAATTACATAAGCTCCAGCTGCTTCGGCAATTTCACAATATTTTTTCGAAACATCACCGCCGGCTGAAAAAAATGCTATATCAACTCCTTTGAAATCAAAATTGTCAAGCAAATCAACCTTGTGCTCCTTGCCTTGAAAAATTATTCTTGAGCCCTGAGATTTCTCAGACCCAAGAAGATAAAGCTCTCCTATAGAAAACTCTCTATCACCCAAAATGTCAAGAATTTCCCTTCCGACATTACCGGATGCTCCAACGATTGCTATGTTATATTTTTTCATATTTATTGCCAAAAAATGATATGTCTAGTTATATAATGACAAAAATTATAGTCAAGAAACCAAGAGGTCTTTTATTTTAAAAATTACAGTTTTTTCTTTAATTTCTGGTATATGAGTTCCTGTTAAAAAAATCTGGCAATTCAAACGAACCAGTTTTTCTATTAAAATATCCATAAAATCATTGTCTATAAAAGATGAAAATTCATCTATTAATATTATAGGTGAGTAATTTTTATGATTTATAACGCTCTGTGCAGCTGATAAAATTGTAGACATTGTAAGATATTTTTTTTCTCCACTTGAGCATTCGCTTATCTCAAGTCCAGTTTTTTGATATGTAATAACAAAATCAAATCTATGAACGCCAAAATTCGTCCTCATTGAATATTTGTCATGCTTTCTCGTTGAAAGCAATTTTTGCATTATAAAAGCATCGGCAAAAGTACCCTCTTCTGCTATCATTTTAGACACATCGCAATCAATGCTGAATCCAGACAAGGTATCAAAATTTTCAGATTCTTTCGATATTTCTTCTAAAAATATTAACCTATTTTTTGCAACCGAGATTGACTTAACTGCAATTTGCTTTTCCAGTGAATCAAGCCAAGGATTTTTCTCAAAATTATCGTTCATTTCCAAAACCTTCGCCCTCTCTTTTATTAAATGTTCATACTCTGAAAGAGTTTGATGATGGTGATCATTTATATTAGTCACCAATTTATCAAAGAACTTTCTTCTTGCGGATTTATTTGAACATATATCAATTTGCAACTCTGGAGTGATCCACAGCATAGATGATATGTTTTTCAGCTCATCTTGCTTGCCGATTTTTTTATCATTAATAGTAATTTTTTTCTTCCCTTCGTTGTAAATTATACCTACATTATTCTTCAAATCATTGTTTTCAATGTCTATTGAGATTAAAAAATTATTGTCTGAATTAAACTTTCCGACCATATCTTCAAAAGATTGAGCTCTAAAACCAAACCCAGGTGATAAAAGGGATATAGCTTCTAAAATCGATGTTTTCCCTGATCCATTTTTATCAATAATGCAAATAATTTCATCTTTAATTCCTGATAAATTCATTTCAAGCTGTTTGTGATTTCTAAAATTCTTGATAATAATATTTTGTAATTTAGATTTTGACATAAATAAATATTTTATGGATAACAATAAAACCGAAAAAAATATAAGTAAATATATAAAATCATTCGCACCAAGTAGATACAAGAAAAAAAACAATGATGAACTTTGCTGGGAGTTGTTTTTGGGTCAATATAAAATTGATGAAAACTGTGATTTTGAATCCATCTCAAAAAATAGAGAAATATCAATCGAAATAGGCTCTGGATGTGGAGATTTCTTAATACATCAAGCAAAAGAATATCCTGAAAAACTGTTTATCGGATGCGACGCTTATAAAGGAGGCGTCTTAGAAACAATCAAAAAATCCAAAGATGACAATCTAAAGAATATTAAGCTTTTTAATGGTGATGGAAGATTGTTAATAGATCGAGCGATTGAATTAAACTTTAAATTTAAAAATATTGTTGTTTTGTTTGCAGATCCTTGGCCAAAAAATAAACATAGCAGACGAAGAATAATAAACTCTGAGTTTTTATTTTCATTATCAAAGGTATTGTCAAAAAATAGTAAAATTGTAATAGCATCTGACGATCCAAGTTATCAAAATCATATAATGGAATTACTTTCAGCGAACGAAATTAAGTCGGTATTTGAAATAAAAACAGCCAATCAAAATAATATAGATAGCATTATAGAAAAATATCGCACCACAAAATACCATTTAAAGGCAATTCAATCTGGAAGAAGCTCTATTTTTTGGTCTTTATCACTTCTTTGAGATAAATAATCTATATAATTAATAACCTTGTATCCAAAAATATCATTTCTCCATCCTGTGAAATATCGACTGAGTTCTTTTCTTGGATCGTAATTAGCAGAAATCATAATAGAAAGCGCATTAAGATCATCTGTAGAAATTACTAAAAACCTCGATATTTTTGATTTTTTAGCTATATCATTTAATGTAAAACTCAGATATTTTTGATTTTTTTTAATTAAATCTTTTGGTATATTTGAAACATTAAAAACTGGATTTATCTGACACCACTCATGCTTTTCAGTAGCTTCAATGTAAGAGTCAAAGACACTAATATTTGATTTATTTTTCTTTAAAACCGAATAAGGCATGCCTGAAATTTCAACAATTTCATTATTTGAAGCCAAAATATCTGATTTTAGATTTAATTCAGAAGCAATATTTTGACGATATTCAAGGAGTTTTGCTAGCCTTGATTTTTCAAGATTTGAAAGCTCAGAGTCAGTTTTATTTTTCTTATAAATGGAGAATTTTTTCTCATTAAATCCACTGGAAATCAAGAGCATTTCCGATTCAAAATAGCCATAATTTCCTGATTGTATAAGTTTTTCCATCAATATATTTTTTAAATCTATTAAATATACCACATCATTTATTGCATAATTCACCATTTCTTGTGTCAGTGGTCTTTGATGCCATTTTGCATTCTGCTGAGATTTCTCAATTGCAATGACAAAAAACATATTTACCAAAAAACCATAGCTTGGTATTGTTTTTAGATTGTTGTACATACAAAACGCAATCTGGGTATCAAAAATATTAACAATTTTAACACCAAAGAAGCCATAAATAACGCCAAGATCATTTTTTGCAGAATGTATAATTTTTAAAATCTTAGGATTTATTAAAATTTTCTTCAAACTTGAGTAGTTTGTAATTTTTTTCGATATAACATCTATTAAAACAAGCTTTAAAGATCCGCATTCATCATGCCAAGCAATTTGAATTGTTGATAATTTATGAAAATAAGAGCAATCAGTTTGATTAAAAAACTCAGTATCAATAGCTATTTCATTTGCAAAAGAAATGGCTTTGCATACGTCTTCCAACTCTTGTTGTGAAGAGATTATCATTAAAATTTATTAAAAAAACAGAGTACCGTATATCGATTTAATATATAAGTCAATGCTTCTTTTTTTATAATTTTAAAAAAATACTTGACTAAAATAAAAAAGGTTTTATTGGAGTTAAAAAAGTTTTTAATTTTACAAACATGACAAGCCAAGTAAATGAAGCATCTAGCCTAAATTTGACTGAATCTGAAAAATCAATAATCAATTTGTTGCAAGAAAGTGAAATATCCTACGAGGATTTGATATCAAAAATTAACAATCATCTTTCATCATCAAACATAGATAAAACAAAAAAAGTAATTAATGCAGAAATACTTGAATACGATGAAAAAAAAGGCATGGTTTATGTTGACGTTGGTTTAAAGTACGAAGGGAGAATAGATGAAAAAGAGTTTTTCCTAGACAATGAAAAATCAACTCTAGCTGCTGGAAAAATGATAGAAGTTTACATAGAAGATCTTGATAAATATCAAAGCAGCATAGCTGTAAGCAGAGAAAAAGCTATAAGAGAAAGATCTTGGGAAAAATGTCTTCATGCTTTTGAGAGCGATGAAATCATAGAATGTACGCCATTTGCTCCATTGAAAAGTGGAAATGGATACGTTGTAGATATAAATGGCTTAATTGCGTTTCTACCAAAAAGTCAATCAAGCTTTGGTATGGATTTTGACCACAGACAATCAGATTCAAGCCTCATAGGAACTAAAATTCAAGCTAAAGTAATTCACTGTGATAAAAAAACTAGAAATCTTGTTGTATCAATCAAAAGAGTATTCGAAGATTCTCAAAAAGGTGCAAGAGACGAGATGTTATCTGGAATTAAAGAAGGTGATGTAATTGAAGGAAGAGTAAAAAATATCACTCCTTACGGATCTTTCATAAATATAGGTGGATACATAGATGGTCTATTGCATATCAACGATATATCGTGGATTAAAATTGGTCACCCAGCTGAAGTTCTAAAAATAGGAGATCAAATAAAGGTAAAGGTTCTAAAAATGCAACAGTCTGAAAAAGATATAAAAATATCTCTTGGATTGAAGCAGCTAGAGGAAAACCCTTGGAATAATTTCTCTGAAAAGTATAAACAAGGATCAAATATAACTGGAAAGATAACAAACATAACAAATTACGGAATATTTGTAGGAATATCTGATGGAGTTGAAGGACTTATACATGTTTCGGAAATAAGTTGGAAAAACGATGGAATAAAGAAAATGAAAGAGGATTTCAAAATAGGACAAGAAATAGATGCAAAAATCTTGGATGTTAACATTGAAAAACACAGAATAAGCTTAGGAATAAAGCAGCTTGAAGAAAACCCTTGGGACTCGTTCATATCAAATAATGAACCAGGTAAAATTCTTCATGGTAAAGTTGCAAACATAACGGACTTTGGAATATTCGTGTCAATCAATGATAAAATTGACGGACTAGTATCAATGTCAGATATAGCATATGGATCTGTAGAAAGATATATACCGTCATCTATAAACCTAGGTGAGTCAATAGATGTTCTTTATATCGAAGGTGATGCTAAATCGCAAAGAATTAGATTGAGTATCAAAAATCTAAGAGATAAAGAGATACATGATAACGAAAGCAAATTCAAAGAAAACGAAATAATAGAATGCAAAGTTCTTGAAGTTAGACACGATGGTATAATTCTATCAGCTGTAAACGATGCTATTATATCATTCGTTCATCAATCAGAAGTAGGAGACAGGGAATCTATGATGTCAATAGAAAAAAACTCAACAATAAAAGCTGTTATCAAGAGTTACAATAAGGACCTAAAAAGACTTAACTTATCAATATCAAAACTACAGGAGATATCTAACCAAAAACTATCATCCTCGACTCTTGGAGATATAATAAACAGCAATCAGTAAAAAATGAACAATATATTTTATTATAACCAATGGCAGTACCGAAAAAACGATCATCAATTACAGCAAGAAGATTGAGAAGAAGTCACGATAGAAGTAATCTTAAATCCTTAGCACAGTCGTGTTTTGTTGACAAAAATACATCTGAAATAAAAATCAATCATAGAGCAAAGCTCGAAGCAGATGGAACAGTGGTATACAGAGGTGAAACAATTAGATCGGCAGTAAGAAGCTTACCTTCTTCCACAGATAGCCAAGAAGGATAATAAAAGATATACTAATTTTTCCATAAATTAAAACTTTTTTTTAAAAGTGCATATTGAAAAAAGATTTGTAATATTTCTAACAAACATTGATCAATCTCTTAAATTCATCAACTCTCTTTCTCC
>CAMCTP010000045.1 GCA_945878495.1 Rickettsia typhi
CGGAAATAGCATCCTCCGATATCCCTGTTTCATAGCCTTTTTGGTACAATTTCTCTCCAAGTTCAACAAATTCGAATTTTAATCTTGCGCCAGATTTTTGTAAAATTCGCATAACGACATCCATAATTTCAGGACCTATGCCATCTCCCACAGCAAGTGCTACATTTGTTGAATTTATAGTTTGTTTTGAATTATTTAAAATTTGCATATTACACAAAAGAACATCTTGTATCTAAGGCATTTTAATATAAAATGCAATAATTTTCTTGACTATTATTTTTATAATAAAGATAAATTAATGTAATATATCTTATATTTGTTTTAACAATGATCAACAAAGCAGAAACTAATATAATAGAAACACAAAAAGATGTATCGGATTTTTCAGACAACAAGCAGGAAATCAATCTACTAATAGAAAAATATGCACAACATCTACAGAAAAATCTTGAGATATCTCAAGAGAAAATAAGTAAAACCAAAAAATAACGATTTAAAAATAAAATGCAAAAAAAAATAGTGAATACGTTTGAAGATTGTGTAAGAGATGCATCGACTTTTTTATCCAGAGATATTACCGAAATCTCAAATATGAAAAGCTCTTCTTTTTCAAATATAGAAAAATTTGCAAGCCATTCGCTTAAAAAAATTGACTCAGAATTAAAAAAACATTGTGAAATATTCTTTCCAAGATCAACAGTTTTTAATACACTAGAATTTTCATCAAAAAAAGAAGAAATCGAAAACCTAATAAAAAATCAAGGAAGCAGCAACAATCAACATCAAAAGCCACTTGAAAGACGAATAAATGAAAAAAGATATGTTGTTGTTATAGATCCTATAACAAATATAAAAGGATTGCTTGCTGGTGTTAGAGATTTTTGCATAGCAGTTTTTCTAAAAAATCAAGATACCCTAGAAACCGAAGTCTCATATATTTACAATCCCAATACAGATGAAATGATAACATTAAAAAAAGATACACTTCTGGTGAATGAAAGAAAATACGTAAAACATGATATTAAATTGTTAAAAAAATCATCAGCAAGTGTTGCAGTTGATATATTCTCAGATCTTAGAAACCTACCAAAAATAACAGGTGTATTTGAATCAGTTTTTATGTCTAATGATAAATATTCAAAACTAATAGAATTTGTCTCAAATAAGGCTGATTTTTTTATTAAGCCGACCTTCTCAGAAGAAAGTGATTATGAAATTAGAAATATTCTCAAAAAAAGCGGATACTCTTTAAGGCCCATAAAATCAAATGGAATTATCGATTTTTCTTCAGAAACAATATCGCAAAAAGATGGTTTAATTGCATCAAGCAGATCAAATATGGAAACACTAAAGTCACTACAAGATAAAACTCTAGCAGTCGCCTCTTAAAATCTTCTTTTGTAATTGCAATATACCATAAAGCAAAGCCTCAGCCGTTGGAGGGCAACCAGGAACATAAACGTCAACCGGAACTATTCTATCGCACCCCCTTACAACAGAGTAAGAATAGTGATAATAACCGCCACCATTTGCACAGGATCCCATTGATATAACCCATTTTGGCTCTGGCATTTGATCATAAACCTTGCGTAAGGCAGGTGCCATTTTATTTGTCAGGGTTCCGGCAACTATCATAACATCACTCTGACGAGGAGATGCACGAAATACAACTCCAAATTTATCAAGATCATATCTTGAGCTTGCTGTATGCATCATTTCAACGGCACAACAAGCAAGTCCAAAAGTCATTGGCCACATTGATCCCGTTTGCGCCCATTTTACTAGTTTATCCAAATTTGCAACCACAAAACCCTTCTCGGAAACCGATCTCATGGCAGAGTTTATAATTTTTTCATTGTAGTCTTTAATCGAATAATGAAGGTCTGATTCTAAAATTTTCACATCGCCAGACATAAGCATTTTAAAAAGTTTTTTGTATTTGATTAATAAATATATCAGATTTTATAAAATCGTCAATCTTTGGATTATTTGTATCTTTTTCTGAAATAATAAATTCTTCAATACCGTAACCATACCAATGAACTCCACACTCCAGAGGATGCGTCGAATACTCTCCTGATTTATTATACAAACCAGTTACCTTATAAGATACAATGGTATTTTCTTCAAGAGATAAAAACCCATGTAAAAATCCGTGAGGAACAAACAAAGCTGTAGAAAAATCATCTTCACCAAGCAATTCAACGGAATACATTTTTAAAAAAGTCTTTGATTGAGGTCGAATATCAACAACGGAATCTATTATTCTTCCTGACAAACATCTTACAAATTTCGATTGAGACGGGCTCATCTGTCCGTGCATACCTCTCAAAGTTCCTTTTTTAGACACCGATACGTTATCTTGGGAAAAATGATCATTGATTCCAGCTTTAGATAACGCAGACAGGCTGTAGGATTCAAAAAACAAACCTCTCTCGTCCTTAAATTTCGGCGATTTAAAAAGTTTCAAACCTTCAAATTCAGTATCTATTATATTCATATTTAAGACAAAACCTCTGTTGTAATATTTAAATTTGTAAAAACGCAAATCTGACCAGCAATTTCAAGAGATTTTTTTGCTATTTCAAGTGAGTTTAATTGCGAATTTGTTTGCAACAAAGCCAAAGCCGCCGAATAGGCATACTGCCCTCCACTACCTATTGCCACCGCATCGTGCTCTGGAGCTAAAACATCTCCATTTCCGGAAACCAAAAAAGTATAGTTCTTGTCCGCAACTATCATCATAGCATCAAGGTGCCTTAAAATTTTATCACTACGCCAAATTTTCGCCAATACTATACAAGCTTTTTCCAAATTTCCATCTGTTTTTTCAAGAGAATGTTCAAGCTTTTCAAGAAGAGTTAAACCATCTGTTGCTGATCCGGCAAAGCCGGCAATAACTTTTCCGTTTCCTAATTTTCTGATTTTTTTTGCATTATTTTTTACAACTATAGCTTGACCAAGCGTGACTTGACCGTCTCCAGCTATTGCCACTGAGTCATTTTTACGAACACAACATATTGTTGTTGCATGAAAAAGCGATTGAGATTGGTTTGACAATATCTCATAAAAATCTGCTCAATATATGAAGATATTAATTTTATATGCAAGTTTTTTTTGCTTCCGATTGAGAAAAATAAAACTCAACAAAAAATACTTTTTACTTAAAACAATGTTAAATATGGATCAATTAAAACAATACCTCGCTATAAACGACAATTCACAAGATTTTCAAATATCAATAATAATAAAATCAGTTGAATCTTTTGTTAAAAATTCATTAAATCCTGATTTTTTATCACCAAACCAAATTCCTGAAGATTTAACTCTCGCCATGATGAATCATGCAGCATATTATTATAATAATTCTCTCGATAATTCGAAAAATAACCAATTGCCATCAAGCGTTACAGACATTTATAGAAAATATAAAACTATTAGAATATAAAATATTTATTGACAAAAAGAAAAACGCATTTATCATAAAAAAAATTAATTAAAAAATGCCATCTGTAACATTCATAAATAAAGATGATACAAAAACCACAATAAACGCCCAATGCGGACTATCATTGCTCGAAGTGGCGCACTCAAATAACATCGATCTCGAAGGAGCTTGTGAAGGATCTCTTGCTTGTTCAACGTGCCATTTAATAATCGATGATGAATGGTTCACGAAGCTACCGGCTGCAGAGGAAGACGAAGAAGATATGTTGGATCTTGCATTCGGATTAACAAAAACATCACGCCTTGGTTGTCAAATAATAATGAGAGACGAACTAGACGGCATAGTGGTAAAAATACCAAAAGGCAGCAGAAATTTATAACAAAACAAACTATTTTATATCAAAATGAAAATACCATTAACACCAAGTTTTACCGTTATTACCTGCAAAGAAGGAGAGAAATTTATCTTTATATTCGCTGCGATAACAATACTTCTTGGTCTTATAAGTTCTGTTTTATTCACAATTGGAATATTCGCAACTGCATTTTGTGTTGCATTTTTCAGAGATCCTGAAAAAGTTATCCCAGAAGAAAAAGGTGTAATTGTTAGTGCCGGAGATGGAAAAGTTACCGGTGTTCAAAAAGTAATCGTTCCATCGGAAATAAAATCTTTAGCTGGTCAAGAAATGATAAAAATTAGCGTTTTTCTAAGCGTTTTTAATATACATGTCAACAGAGTTCCGACAAATGGAGAGGTAAAAGAAGTTACTTATATAGCTGGAAAATTCGTATCCGCTGCACTTGAAAAATCAAGCACGGAGAATGAAAGATGCACAATCGTTATGTCAAATTCAGATCAAGATTTGATAGGATGTACTCAGATCGCTGGATTGATAGCAAAAAGAATAGTCTGTGATGCAAAAGTTGGAGATAAATTCAACCTTGGAGACAGATACGGATTAATAAGATTTGGAAGCAGAATGGACGTTTTACTTCCACTTAATTATGAAGCTAATGTTAAAGTTGGTCAAACTGTTATCGGCGGAGAAACTGTTCTAGCAAGAAGAAAATAAATTTTTTATAAGTAGATCAAAATAAGTCCATTTGGTCTACCATATTTTTTGAATCTTTTTTAATATCTAAAGTTTTTGAAGTTGTTAAAAGTTTTTTTTCAACCTCGTACTTAAAAGTATTAGAGTGTGAAATTTTTTCTCCATTAATCTCAACCCACTCTCTTATTCCGTCAATAATGCACCTCAAAGTTTCGCCGAATTTTGTAACTCTATATTCAACCCTTGGAGGAACTTCAGCAAAAGTTTTTTTTTCAACTATCCCAAACCTTTCCAACTCAATAATTCTCTTTGAAAGCTCGGCTTGCGTTAAACCTTTTATGTTTTTTCTTATCTCGCTTGGTCTAAGTTTTTGATAATCTGATTTAAGCAAAGCAGAAATTATCAATATCGACCATTTATTAAAAATTACAGCGATTAACCAATTTTTATCACTAAAACTACTCATTAAGTAAATCCAAAAGAAGATCGAATCTGCCAGAGTCAAGCTTGGTAACAACTCCGGTTAATCTGTTTTTCACCTCAAATATCGAAGATTCTAGAGATTTTTGACCGATAATAATCTGAAACGGAAGACCTATTAAATCAGCATTATTCAATTTTTGCCCAACAGATCCATCCTTATCATCATATAAAACTTCAATCCTAGCTTTCATCAAGCTATCATAAAGCGCATCACAAGCTGTTGTAACTTCTTGATTTTTTGGAGATAAATTTATCAGATTTACCAAAAATGGCGCAACCGCCCTGCTCCATATAACGCCTTTTTCATCGTGATTCGCTTCAATAAAAGCAGCCATCAAACGTGTTACCCCTATACCGTAACACCCACCAATTGGATTCATTTTTCTACCCTCGCTAGATTCAATTTCAATCTTCATTGCCTTGGAGTACTTGTCTGCATAATAAAATATATGACCAACTTCAATCCCCCTAGCCTCAACCAAATCTTCGCTATTTAAACTACAAGAATCCGCCGAGTGTTCATCCTCTGTTTTTGCATAAACATTTTTCAAATCTTCATAGGAAAAATTAGCATTTTGAGATAACTCATCAAGTTTTTTATCATAAAAAATACCAGATTCACCGGTCTTAGCGACAACGTGAAATTCATGGCTAAGATCTCCTCCTATTTCGCCCGAATTAGCTTGCATAGGTATTGCGGTCAATCCAATTTTTTTAAAAATTGCTAAATATGCCTTAAAAAATTTATCATAGGTTTTAATAGCAGAAGCCTCGTCAACATCAAAAGAATAGGCATCCATCATCAAAAACTCCCTGCATCTCATAAGCCCAAATCTCGGCCTAATTTCATCACGAAATTTTGTATTTATCTGATATAAAGTAATTGGTAATTGCTTATAACTCTTAACATCCATTTCAAAAATTAACTGTGCAGACTCCTCCGCTGTTGGAGAAAATAGCATATCATTTCCATGTCTATCCTTCATTCTTAAGGTCTCTTGACCACAATATCCATCGGATCTTCCGCTTCTTTTCCACGCTTCATTATTTTGAATGACGGGGAAAATTACCTCAGATGCTCCAATTTTATCAAATTCAGCTCTTATTATATCCGATATTTTTCGCAAAACTCTTACACCAAGTGGCATAATCGTATAAAGCCCACTTTCAATTTGACGAATCAATCCAGATCTTAACATGAATATATGTGATGCAGTTTTTGCATCGGATGGAGTTTCTTTTAGAGTCGGAATATGAATTTGGGATAATTTCATTGTTTTTTAATTTATATACAACATAAGTATTAACAAAAAAATATATTGCAAATAATTTTTTAATCTCGATAAAACACTATCTTTTTCGTTAAAAAATGATATCCAATTTAATGACAAAAATCAAACCATCTCCAACGATAGCAATGTCAAATAAAGCAAAAGAATTAAAACAAAATGGCGTTAATGTATATGATTTTACCGTTGGTGAGCCTGATTTTCAGACCCCAAAACACATAATAGATGCGGCTTATGAAGGAATGTTAAAAGGAAATACAAAATACACCCTGATAAATGGAACTCTAGATTTGAGAAAGGCGATATGCGAAAAATTAGCAAACGAGAATCAACTAGAATACGATCCAAGTGAGATAGTTGCATCAACTGGAGCGAAACAAGCTATATTCAACACCATGGCTGCAACTCTAAACCACGATGATGAGGTTATTATACAG
>CAMCTP010000046.1 GCA_945878495.1 Rickettsia typhi
GAACAAAGAAACGATAGCCTTCCTCGATATCAGAAAGACTATCAGAAATTCATTTGAAGACATGTTTAACTAGACTCACTACCGAAACCTACCCCCTCAAATACTTATCAAGCGTAGATTCGTATTTTTCACCCGAATCTTTTGAATCATCTTCAGCTCTGATTTTTTCGCCTTTTAAAAGCGTAGTTATTTCATCTCCCGTCAGAGTTTCATATTCAAGCAAAGATTTCGCCAGAGTGTGAAGATCGTTCAATCTATCGGTTAGGATTTTTTTAGCATCGTTATATCCACGATCAACCAAATCTTTTACCTCATCATCAATCATTTGAGCCATGTGTTCAGATGAATGATATCTGCTTTTTGATCCACCAAGATACTGATCCCTGCTTTCTCCTGCGTGATTTATGTAGCCGATTTTCTCACTAAATCCCCACTCAGTTACCATTGCACGAGCTAAATTTGTCGCCATTCTTATATCAGAAGATGCTCCACTGGTTACTTTTTCAGCTCCGAAAATCATTGCCTCAGCAACTCTACCCGCCATTGCTACAGCCAAATCTGCGTGCATTTTTTCCTTTGTCATAGAAAATCTATCATCCTCAGGAAGCCTCATCACCATACCCAAAGCCCTTCCTCTTGGGATAATTGTTGCCTTATGAATAGGATCTGATGCCGGCATGGATATTCCAACCAACGCATGACCAGCCTCATGATAAGCCGTTAATTCTTTTTCACTGTCTTTAATTTTCATTGATTTTCTTTCGCTACCCATCATAATTTTGTCTTTTGCATGATCAAAATCCGCATTTGTAACTATGTTATTTCCTGTGACAGCAGCCCTTAAAGCTGCTTCATTTACAAGATTAGCAAGTTCAGCACCAGAAAAACCCGGTGTACCTCTTGCTACAACTCTCAAATCAATATCCGGTGCAAGTTTAACTTTTCTTGTGTGAACTTTTAATATCTCTTCTCTACCATTAACATCAGGCATTGAAACAACAATCTGTCTATCAAATCTACCAGGTCTCAACAAAGCAGGATCAAGAACGTCAGGTCTGTTCGTTGCCGCAAGAACTATAATTCCGGAATTTTCCTCAAATCCATCCATTTCTACCAACATTTGATTTAACGTTTGCTCTCTTTCGTCATTTCCACCACCCATTCCAACACCTCTATGTCTACCGACTGCATCGATTTCATCGATAAATATTATACAAGGACATTCACGTTTTGCTTGTGCAAAAAGATCTCTAACTCTTGAAGCTCCAACTCCAACGAACATTTCCACGAAATCAGATCCGGAAATAAAGAAAAATGGAACGCCAGCTTCTCCAGCAATTGCCTTCGCAAGCAGTGTTTTACCTGTACCAGGTTGACCAACAAGCAAACATCCCTTTGGTATTTTTGCTCCAATTTTTTGATATTTTACCGGGCTTTTTAAGAAATCAACCATTTCCTCCAAATCAGCCTTTGCTTCATCAATTCCCGCCACATCTTTGAATCTTACCTTTAAATCCTTTGGCGATATAGCTTTTGCTTTACTTTTTCCGAATGCGAATGGATTTCCCATCATTCCACCACCCGAACCTTTTCCGTCACCGCCTGATGGAGGTCCCATCATCTGCTTTCTCATTCCCATCCATAATGCAATTATGAAAAATAATGGCAACCATGAAATAAGCATTCCAAATATCGAAAACAGTCTTCCTGAAACTCCGCCATCATCTTTTTTTGCAATTTCAAGCTCGATATTACCTCCTTGCATTTCATCTATTATTCTTGTACTGTAATACGGCGTTATAAATGCCACTTTTATATTTTCATTTTTTCTCTCCTGTTGTTTAAAAAATGGCGAACTCTTTAATTCTTTTTTGTCAACCTCTCCAACTTTTTGCTCTTTTTTTGCATTTAATCCAATATCATCTGTTTTTTTATCAGACTTCAATTCTATGAACACTCTATCGTCATGCATTTGAGCTTTTGCTATCTTTTTTTCTTTTATCAGGGTCATTAATTCAGACATTTTAACCTCTGGCATTTTATTTTTTTCTACAAAAATTGCATCAAGAACCGAATATCCAATCGTGAATACCGCCAGCCATATAAGAAAATTTTTCATTAAATTTATAATATCTATATATAGATAACTGTTAATAAGTTTATTTTCAAGACAAATTTCTTGCTTTTAAAAAATATTTATAAATAATTCAATAATTACGTTATCTTTCATAATGAAAATATCAAAAACAGAAATAGAAAAAATTTGTAAAATAGCGAAAATTAGCATTCCAGAAAATCAAGAAAAAGCATTAAAATTTTGCAATCACATACAGTTGATATTAAACTGGATATCAGAAATACAATCTATCGAAACAACCGGCATCAATCCAATGGTAAATCCCCTACATAATAATTCCGATTTTATCAATATCAACACAATTCAAAAAAGTGAAAATCATTCAAATCAAATAAAAAAATCAGCAAAAATTATCAATATTGACGATGAAATCTATTTTCAAGCACCCTTAAAGGTTCTCTAAAATCATGAATGAAATTGCGAGAAAATCTATACATCTCTCATCATCCGCAATAGCTGCATTTGTCTTACTAGTACCTCAAAATATATCTGTAACAAGTCTTTTTATTGCTTCGATTTCAGCTTTATTAATAGATGCTATAAGGGTAAAAAACGCCAAATTTTCTGCAATATTTAACAAGGTTTTTCGATCTGTAACAAGAGAATTTGAAAGCACATCACTTCTTGGAAGCACGTATTTCTTAGTAGGATGTACAATATCCACAATCTTATTCACAAGAGAAATTGCATTTGCAGCAATTATGGTTTTAATCATTTGTGATACCATGGCTTGTTTTGCCGGAAAAACAATACCTAGCTCAAAACTTGTTGGAGAAAAGAGTTTATCGGGATTTATAGGATTTTTCTGCTCTTCCGTTATAACGCTTTTGTTAATATCAGGAACATTAAACTTAAATTTGACAGTATTTTCTATTATTATCGCATCTCTTGTATCTGGGCTTGCAGAGCTATTTAGCAAACAAATAAAAATAGATGATAACCTACTAATCCCAATTTCATGCGGTCTATGCTTAGCTATCTTATAAAACAAATCAAAGTAAAACAAACGACATTTGTTGCCATGATATCTCTTTTCATGTTCAATATTTTTAATTTTTCTGTTGTAAAAGAAATTCATGAAAGATTATCCCCGCAGTCCAGTTCGGAAATCTTCTTCTTTTTGAAAATTGTAATATCTCTAAATTTAGTATACTATATATTGATGCAATTATTTTTTTATTTTAGAAAATCAAGACTTATTGCAATCTGGATTTTATTTATCGTTGCAGGTTTTTGTTCATATTTTATTAATACATATTCAATATTAATAGACTCAGGAATGATTAGAAATGCTGTTTCAACTGATATAAATGAGACACTGGGTCTGCTTTCATTTGGAATGTTTTTGAAAATAATAATTACAGCAATCATTCCGTGTTTATTTATATCAAAAATCTCTATAATTGAATCAACACATAAGGCAAAAATTACAACCTTACTTATAACAATCACTCTTTCCGTCGTTCTTGTATTTACAAATTACATCAATCTGGCATCTTTTTTTAGACAAAATAAAACAATACCTCATCAAATTTCACCGTCAAATTTCTTTGGTGGAGCTTATTTTGTGATAAAAAACTCAATCAAATCAAAATCAATTGCAACAGAAATTGACACAAACGCATCAATATCAAAAAATTTCGAAAAACCAATTGTTGTTTTCGTTGTCGGTGAAACTGCACGAAGAGCTAATTTTGAAATATACGGATATGGTAAAAAAACAAATCCAATACTTTCAACGCTCGATATAATCAAAATACCAAACACCACATCATGTGGTACAAATACAAATGTATCAGTTCCCTGTATGTTCAGCCCAGATCCAAGGACAAAATTCGTCGATGGTACAAAGGAATATTTAACACAAACACTAGCAAGAGCATCAGTTCAAACATACTGGATAGAAAATAATTTTGGTGGTTGCTATGGAGTTTGTAAAGATCTAAAAACCGTAAAACGATTTTCCGGCGCACCTGACGGAAACTCACTCCCAGAGCTAAAAGAAATGCTAAATCAAGCACAACAAGGCTCATTTATAGTCTTTCATCAAAATGGATCCCATGGACCGCTTTACAAAGATAGAATAACAAAAGATTTCGAGAAATTTCAACCTGCATGCACTATTACCGAGGTATCGAAATGTACAAAAGAAGAGCTTGTCAACTCTTATGACAATACAATTTTGTACACTGACTGGTTTTTATCGCAAATAATTAAAGAAATAGATAAAACTAACAAAAATATTATATTTCTGTATGTCTCAGACCACGGTGAATCCCTTGGTGAGTATGGATTATTCTTGCATGGCTTTCCCTACAATCTGGCACCAAAAGAGCAAAAAGAAGTACCATTTGTGATATATATGTCAAAAAAATATCAATCACAAAATCAGGGTCATAAAAATTGCCTGAAAAAAGTTAAATCTGCAAGTCATGACAATATATATCATACAATCGCCGGACTTTTCAAATTAAATACAAAATTCTACAATAAAGATTTAGATCTTGTTAGCAATTGTCGAAATGAAACCGTAATTTAAAGATGTATTTTTTGATCACACATTTTTGCCAACTCGATATTATGAGTTACAAAAACCAATGCCGTGCCAATTTCTTTGCATATCGCAAGCATTGTGTTCATAACATTTAGTCCATTTTCCGGATCTAAATTTCCAGTTGGCTCATCTGCCAATATCAAGCTTGGATTATTAATGATAGCCCTACCAATTGCCACTCTCTGCCTTTCCCCGCCGGATAACTGCCATGGGTACGAATTCTCCTTCCCACTCAATCCAAGTTTTTCAAAAATACCACAAGCATTAATTTTTGCATTTTTTATTCCATAGCCAATATTCAATTGCGGGATGCAGACATTCTCCAATGCTGAAAATTCAGGAAAAAGATGATGAAATTGATGGACAAACGATATTTCATTTGACAGAATTTCGGTTTTCTTTTTTTGTGTTAAATTTGCTACGTTTTGATTTTTAAACAAATAGCTACCGGTAAAATTCGGATCTATCATTCCTAAAATTTGCAACAGGGTCGTCTTCCCGCAACCGGAACTTCCAACTATTGCAAGACTTTTTCCGGATTTAAGGTTAAAAGATGCTTCTTTTAAAACCCTTACCTCTTCGCCATTAGAATCTTTTGCTGTTTTTGATAAATTTGAAATATCAAGAATTACTCCTTCCATCCAACTTCTCTTAAAAATTTCTCGTAGGTTCCGTGGAATGCAAATATTTTGCCACCATCAAAAATGATTAATTTATTGGCAATTTCATGCAAAAATCTTTCATCATGCGTTACCATAACCAAGGATCCATCAAATTCTTTTATGGCATCCATTAAAGCATCCGCAGATTCTATATCAAAGTGATTTGTTGGCTCATCGAGGAATAACATGTTCACATTTGATAGCAATATTTTTCCCAAAAGAACCCTACTTTTTTCACCACCTGATAGAACCGATATCCTTTTATCACCAAGCTCTCCAGCAAACATCATGTATGCGCAAATTCTTCTCACCGTCGCATAATCCGCTGATGGATTAGCCTCTTGAACCTCTTCCCATATCTTGTTTTTTGGATTCAATCTCTCAACATTTGTTTGACCGAAATATCCACTGATAACTTTCTCATTCGGAACAACAGATCCAGAGTTAGGCTTTAAAAACCCTGCCATTAACTGCAAAAGAGTTGATTTACCGTTACCGTTTTTACCAATAATACATATCTTATCGCCCTTTTCCATTCTAAATGAAAAATCATTTATTATTATTTTATCAGGATAATATCCGAAAGTCAAATTTTCAATTTCAATTGGTTTTAATTTTGTGTCATAGGGTGCTGATGCAAATTTAAAGTCTAAAACTGGAACTGCGGCTAATTTTGACATCACAGACTCTCTATCTAGTCTTCTTTGCATACTTTTAGCCCTACTTGCCATCGAAGCTTTTGCGCCAAATCTTCTAATCCACTCCTCGGTTTCTTTTCTTTCTTTTTCAGCTGCTATTCTGTGTTTTTCGAAAATTTCTTCTTCTTGAGATATTTGCTCTTTAATTTTTGCCGGCTTACCAGGAACCTTTCTAAAATTTCCTCTATGTATAATCAGGGTATGAGTAATGACGCTTTCCAAAAATGCTCTGTCATGGGTTACCAATATTAATTCACCCTCCCATTTTCTTAAAAATTCCGATAGCCATCTTATTGAATATATGTCCAAATAATTTGTCGGTTCATCCAATAATAATAAATTTGACTCCAAAAGCAACATTTTCGCCAAGTTTACTTTAACCTGAAACCCACCTGATAAACTGTTTGGATTTTGATCCATCTGCTCGTATGAAAACCCAAGACCCATTAATATCATATCTCCTTTCCAAGCCTCATCCTCTCTGTCACCAGTTAAAACACTGCAAACCTCTTCAGTTACAGTAGCGTGTGTAAAATGAAAATGCTGACTTAAGTGTCCAATCGTATAATAATCCGGTATTCTTATTTCTCCATCAGATGGTTCTAATTCTTTTAGTAAGAGTT
>CAMCTP010000047.1 GCA_945878495.1 Rickettsia typhi
TTGTGATAATCGTAGAATCCTTCGACAGTAGATACCTGAATTACATCTATCGCCCGATCAAGAAGAACTGGTACAAAAAATTCATCTCCATCTATAAACTCCTCAACAAGAAATCCATTTGACCTAGATTTTAAAGATTCTGACAAATCTACACTATCTGTTGTACAAATGCTTATTCCTATTGAAGAACCTCCATCATAAGGCTTCACAATACATTTTTCAATACTATTTTTGGTTAAAAAATCTAATATATTTGATTCATTTAATTCCGATCTCGTTAAAGTAATAGATTTTGCAACATCAATATTATTTGTTTTAAATAAAACCTTGCAAACATCTTTTCTCATTCCTAATCCTGAAGCCAATCTACCACTATGCGTATATTTTATGTTTAACATTTCACAAATCGTTGGCAATCCTCCATCTTCACCAAACTCTCCATGCATCATATTTAATACAATGTTTGGATTTGATTTTTGTAAATCATTTACTATATTTTCACTATATTCTATTACATCAATCTTTGCAAAATCAACCTCTTTCAGATTCTTTGCAACAGAAAAAAATGACATTCTTGAAATATCTGACTCCTCAAACTCACCACCATAAACAATTGCTAATTTTATGTTTGAAAAATCAAAATTATTAACTTTTTTTATGATGCTTTCAAACACTTAATTAATAAAATACCTTGTTATCAATAATAATAAGGGTGCCGAAAGAGTTATGCTATCCATTCTATCCATAAATCCACCATGACCCGGTAAAATATTTCCTGAATCTTTTACTCCAAAATATCTCTTGATAGCAGATTCTAGTATATCGCTTGCTTGAGCTAAAATTGATATCAATACAGCTAAAAATCCAAATGAAGCTATTCCCATTTCAGATAACTGAGTATTTAATCTTAAAAACGATAATAAAAATCCAATAATAAAAGCAGCTGATAATCCACCTAAAGCTCCTGAAACCGTTTTTCCAGGACTTATTGAAGGTGCAAGTTTCCTTCCTCCAAAATATCTTCCGGAAAAATAAGCCCCTATATCAGTTGCCCATATTACACAAAAATACCAAAACAAAAGAATATACCCAAATCTGTGATCATTTATCGTACATAAACAACCAAAAGGTATAACACTATATAATACTGCTAAAATTGTGTGTTTTTTATATAAATCAGGATTTTTTTCTTTGTTCACCATTGCCATGTTATGAAATTCATTATAAACCATAACAGCCATTAATACAAACATTGTGTTTGTTAAAAAACCCCCTGATAAAAGCATTACCAAAAATATAAAACCAAAAACTGCTCCAGTTTTAACTCTTAATTTTAATTCTTGATTTTTTTGCATTTCTTGCTGAGATTTTTTAAATAACTCAAATACAAAACTTACAAAGTTTGATAAAAACGTAATATAAAATTTGAAAAAATTTACCATATAAAAAACTTACTAATTACCATAATTCCTTTTTATTTTACTAAACCAATCAAGTATAATATTCAAGTCTTTTTTTGAAAAATCCGGCCATAGAGTTTTAGAGAAATAAATTTCACTATAAGCAGACTGAAGTAAAAGAAAATTACTTAATCTTGATTCACCACCACTTCTAACAATTATATCAGGATTTGGTAAATCTTTTGTATCAAGATGGTTTAAAATATCATCTCCGGATAGTTTGTTTTGTATAACATAATTACAAGCTCGCTTTATTTCATCTAATGATCCATAGTTTATAGCAATTGTTATTGTTAACTTATCTTTATTTTTTGAAAAATCTTTTTTTATCTTTGATAACTCATCTTTTATGTCAATTGGTAAATTTTCTATATTTCCTATAATGTTTAAATTGAACCTTGAATCGTTTTGTATTTTTTTTATATCTTTCTTTAGGTATTCTCTTATTAGATTTAAAAGTGTTTCAACTTCTTCTTTTGATCTACTCCAATTTTCGGTTGAAAATGCATAAAATGTTGCATATTTTATATCATATTCATATAAATATTCTGATATTTTTATTAATCTTTCAGCTCCTTTTTTATGACCTTGTTTAGATGGTAAAAGCTTTTCCTTTGCCCATCTTCTATTTCCATCCATTATAAATGCTATATGTTTTGGTTGTATTTGATAAAAAAATATCGTTTTATCTTTAATGAGGATAATTTATTTTTCAATATATATAATAAAAGAATATAATATATTAAAATATTATTATTATTTTTATACTGTCATTTTTGTTAATATGTACTTTTTTACCCATTTGTAAGGCTTTGCTAAATTGTCAATATTTTGTCAATAACTTTTCTTTTTGTTAATCTTTTTGATAAAAATGTTTTTAAATTTTTTTATTGACAATTTTCTTGTTTTATGTTAAATACTTTTGTTTTATTGACAAAATGAACTTTTTCTCAGAATTCTGGCATTATATATTAGGTTCAATCGTATTTTTTGGACTTGCTCATGTCTGGGTTTTATTCTTTAATAAAACTTTTGTTGAAAATATTTCTGAATTTTTTTCAAATTCAGTTATTGCTTATAACAAAACAAATAAGCCAAAGAATGATGATAAAAAGTTAAAAGATCGAGATAAAGAAATCCAAAGAGAATTAGAAAATGAAGTTGCAATAGAAAATGAAGTAGATAATTTTGTAAATCAAGATCCAAATCTTGAAGTCATAGATAGTAGTATTGAAAAACCAATAAAGAAATCTAAAAAATCAAAGATTATTGGGCTTGCTGATGTAAAAGATGTTGTTAAAGGTGAATTTTCTAAAAGATTAGCTCAAGAGACAATAAATAATTTAAGGCAAATGGATATTAAATCCGTTCAAGACAAAGGTGTAAATCAAGCTAGATATGAAGCTGAAAAATCCGCTAAATCAAAAGGAACTGTTAAAAAACAAGGTCGTAGTTTGTAAGTTAAATGGTTAAAATTAATAAAAAAAGTGTAAAATGCAGTGTGTTTTTTAAACCACAAAAAAAAGATCTATTAAAAATATTTGAAACCGTTTTATCGTATTTAAACATTCGCCAAGACTTTGAAATTAGTGTTGTTTTTTGTGATGATAACTTTATTTACAAATACAATAAACAATATAGAGATAAAGATAAAGCAACAAATGTTTTGTCATTTTGTAGTGATGAGTTTATGAAGGAAAATGGTTATCTAGGGGATGTTATAATATCTCTTGAAACAATTGAAAAAGAAGCTTATGAGCAATCAAAAACAAATCAAGATCATTTAACTCATATTTTTATCCATTCAATTCTTCACCTTCTTGGACATGATCATGAAATAGAAGATCAAAGAATTGCCATGGAGGATATAGAAATAAAAATCCTAGCTAGCATTGGTATCTCTAATCCTTACGAAATAGAATAATTTACTTTGATTTTGAAAAGAACTCTTCTTCATCAAAGTCCTCACCAATTTCTATATCTTCTAATTCTTCTTCATCAAACTTATCATCTTTAGATTTGATTTGTTTTGATTTTAGTATTTCTATGATTTCTTTTTCCATTTCATCATAACCTTTGTCAAAAACTATTGCAAGTTCCTGAGCTATTATATCAAGTGCTTTTTTATATTTAGCCCTTTCTGTGTATGATTTATTTGGATCAAATGAACAAGAAAATCCATCTCTTGCAACCTCTGCAACGCTCATTAAAACTCCGGAATGTATTTTTGCGTCATATTCCTGCATTTTTTTATTCCAAGGACCTTTTTGATGTTTTGGTGGTTTTGAAAAAACCTCAATTACTTTTGTTGCGATAGATTTACTAATTATTTTTCTTATTCCAGATTCATGGTATCTGTTTTCCGGTATCATTGTTTCAATATTATCGGCATCAAATTTTATCTTAAAAAAAGTTTGACTACTACCGTCAATATCCATTTTTATTTTCCCGATAAACGTTCCAACGCCGCTTGGTGGCAATACTACTTTATCTCCATCCTTTAAAGCAAAAGGTTTTTTTTCTTGATTGCTGATTGATTTATCTTCTTTCATTTTGATGAATAAAATACTATTGAGTTTATATATAGCATATTTCTTGTATCTTGTCAAGACAAATTTATTATTTTATTGATTTTTTATTTTTTTATTTTATCCTTGGAATAATGTTAATGTTTTTCCTTAAAAATGCTAGAAAATATAGCCTCTTATATCACATCATCTTTGTCAACAATGGGATATTTGGGTATCATAGGAATCATGGCGATTGAAAGTACGGTTTTTCCGATAATTATACCAAGCGAAGTATTTTTATTAACATACGGCGTAATGGCATACAAAGGAGAAATGATGTTTAGTGCTGTTTTGTTTTGTGCAACGCTTGGAATATTGATAGGATCTTTTATAAATTATTATATGTCTGTATTTCTTGGAAGATCGTTTCTTTATAAATATGGAAAATACTTTGGTCTAAAAGAGGATTTAATAAAAAAATGGGAAGCATTGTTCTTAAAATATAGTAAATTTATAATATTTTTCGGTAGGTTCGTTCCAATACCAGCTGTAAAACATATAGTTACAATACCTGCTGGACTTAGTAGAATGAATATTAAAGTTTTTACATCTCTAACAACTCTTGGAGGGTTCATTTTTTCTGCAATGATAGTTGGATTCGGTTATTGGTTTGGAAAGAAAACAGAAATGCTAGAAAGTTTTTCTTCCGTTGCTAGACTTACAATTTACTGCATTTTGGGAGTATTGGTAATTTGGTTTGCATTTCATAAAATGTATAAAAAATTTCATAACAATTAAATTACTTGATTCTTAAAAAACTAAATATAAACTATATTAGTTTTAATAAAGAGAGGTTATGAAAAGTGGTGACAAAATCACTCTAAAGTCCGGTTTTGGTCTTTCAGATTCAGCAAAATCAATATATTTTCCCAAGGTAAATTTAGATTTTAATTCAAATAAAAAAGAGGTTTTCGAAAAGAAAATTACTCACAGAATAAGACTATCTCGTATGGCTTGTATTCAATCTATATACATGTGGATATCAAATATTGCTTCATCAAAAATTAGCACAAAAATGCAAAGATCACTATTTGATATATCCGATGAAGATGTTAAGCCTGAGATATTTTGTAGAAGTATAATATATATTTACAAACATCATGTATTAAACAAAAAAATCTATGGAGATACACCTAAAAATAAAAGAATAGACGAAACATTCCTGTTTAATGTTGTGCAATTTGCCCATGCAAATGTAAAAAAAATAGATGCAATAATACAAAAACATCTGTCTGACAAATGGCGGGTTGATTCATTGGATTTTACAATAAAATCGATACTTAGATGCGCAATCGCCGAAAGTATGGTTTTTACAGATCTTGAAACCGCAATCATAACAAGTGAATACACAAATCTTGCAACCTATTTTTTTAACGGAAAATCAGTAGGATTTGTAAATGGCGTTCTCCATTCCTACTGCAGCGAAAGGAAGAAGAAATCAAAAGGTTTATTTTAACGCAAAACTATTATTTTCTTTGACTTTTATATCATTTTACTATGCTATAAGTGATAGTATTTGGTTACGTGATATGAGTGGTGAGATAAGTTTGTTTGATAATATAAAACAAAGTCATAAAGATGGTTTTGAATACTGGTCAGCAAGAGAGCTGATGAAATGTTTGGATTATACATCTTGGCAAAAATTTCAAAATGTTTTAGAAAGAGCAAAAATTGCTTGCCACAATAGTAAACAAAATACTTCTGATCATTTTATCCAAACGGTTAAAATGATAGAATTAGGAAAAGGTGGTAATAGAGAAACTGAAGATTTCTCATTAACAAGATACGCTTGTTATTTAATCGCTCAAAATGGTGATCCAACAAAAGAAAGAATCGCTTTAGCTCAAACATATTTTGCATTACAAACTTACAAGCAAGAAATGATTGAACAAAGAGCTAAAGAAAATGAAAGATTACATGAAAGAACAAAATTCAAAGAAATAGAAGATCATATAGAAAATACTGTATATGAAAGAGGTATAAATCAGCCTAGTCAGTTTTCAAAATTTAAAAATGAACATATTAAAGCATTGTATGGTGGATTAAGTGTAAAACAATTAAAAAGAATGAGAGATATTCCAGAGAAGAGAGCGTTGGCAGATTTTGACACCAATATTGAATTAGCGGCTAAATCTCTTTCATTTGCATTAACCGATAAAAATATTAAAGATAAAGATCTTTATGGTGAAACAAAGCTGACAAACGAAGCCAAGGATAATGCTAAGGCAATTAGACAGGTTTTATCTGATAGAGGCGTTAAACCAGAGTCATTAAAACCACAAGAAGATATAAAATTAATAGAAAAAAGAAGAAAAGTAGAAGAAAAAAAATTACTTAAACCACAAAAATCCACCCTAAAAAACAATTGACTTTTATATCACTTTTGACATAAAGATATAATTAGATTAATTTGTCGTATGA
>CAMCTP010000048.1 GCA_945878495.1 Rickettsia typhi
TTCCTTTTGTATGATCTTTGCCTTTTACAACGCTCGCATAAATAGAATGTATGGCGTTTTGCCAAGCATCGCAAACATTCAATAAATCTGTTGTTACATGTCCTTGAATTGGTTCATTTTCAAAGGTGTGGCCTTCTATTTTTAATCTAAATTGAATTGATTTTAAAAAATTATCATCAAATGTCACTTCGTTGCAATTTTGAAATTTTTCACTATCTATCAAAAGATCAAACAAAGCCTCTTCATTGTCAATATTAATTTGCATTTTTACATTTTAAATTCTAATGTAGAGCTCATTGATTCTGAATTAATTGTCAAGTTTTTGCTCATATTATAAAATTACAAGAATCAATCCTATGAAAAACATATTGCATTTTAAAAAAAATATCGAAAAACTATAGATATATTTATATAGCGTGAAAAATACAATTAAAAAAATTTTCCTACTAGATATACTAAAAGGTATGTGGCTTTGCACGAAATACATGTTCAAAAAAAAGGTCACCATAGCCTACCCATTTCAAAAAAGTAACATCTCACATAGATTTCGTGGTGAGCATGCCCTTAGAAGATACGAAAGTGGCGAAGAAAGATGCATAGCCTGCAAGCTTTGCGAAGCTGTATGTCCGGCAAAAGCAATAACAATCGAGTCCATTGAAAGAGATGATGGAGTGAGAAAAACCACCAGATACGACATCGATATGACAAAATGTATATACTGCGGACTTTGCGAAGAAGCCTGCCCCGTAGATGCAATCGTGCAAACCCCGAATTACGATTTCGCAAAAGAAACCCACGAAGAGCTTATATACAATAAAGAAAAATTACTAGACAACGGGGATAGATGGGAGCCTCTACTTCAAGAATCTTTAAAGCATAAATAATGATTAAACAAATCAAAAACATATATTCAAAAGCTAACTCTATAATAAACGAATATCCGCAGTATGTAAAACTGGCTAAAATTTCATTCTTTTTAATATTAACTGGATTTATAATCACTCAATCTGGAATGCTGATATTTCAGAATAAAATTAAACAACTCATAAAAACAGAACTTGAAAAATATTCAAACGAATCAAGTGGAGATTTTTATATTAAATATGGATCACTCAACAATTCAACAAAATTTCTCAAAAGTGTAATTGATATTTCAAATATCGAAATTGGCTTTCAAGATTTTAAAATAAAATCAAAACTAGCACGAGCTGAATGTGATATAATATCATGTATATTTAGAAAAATTACCATTACGCCAGATTTTTCAGCATCAATCAAAACAAGCAATCAAAGCCTTCTGCTGTCATTTGAAAGCTCGCCAAAACTTACAATTAAACACAATCCATTTAAAACATATATAAACCTAAAATTTGGAAAATATGAAATATTTAATGCCGATAATATGGAAAAAATTGCTACAATCGACAAAAGCAAATTGATGATCGATATTGTCAACAACAAAAATCAAACTAAACTAAAATCAATAGCCGAACTATCATCGAATGATTTATTTAACCTAGATTATTTTCAAGGTAATGATAGGGCATTTTTTTTAGATACTGGACACATAGGAATAAAATACAATATCGAAGGAATCATTGGAAATCAAGAAAATCCTATTAAACTTTCAAGACTAAAAATCAATCAAATCTCAATTAATACATCAAATTTTAAAATCAAAGCTGATGGTAACTTTAAAGATGAAATGATTGACCTACAAATCGATCTTTATAAAACCAAAAACATTGCCGATTATCTTGGAAGTCTTGTCTTAAATACCTCAAGCGACCCAACGTATCATAAAATGACGCTATTTTTTATTAATAAACTAAATCAAAATTCTTTAAAAAGCATCATAGATACAACCGAGCAAAATTCTACAATCAAAATCTCAACGGACAAAAATACCAAATCCGTACTAATAAACTCAATACCGCTAAATCAAGTTATTTTTAATATGATAGCTTATGAATAATCATAGAATATTGAAAAAAAATTCATCAATCCTTAATTTAACGACAGAGTATCGATTGCACGCATCAGACTTTATATATCCAATTTTTGTATGCGGAAATCAAAGTCAAGCCTGCGAAA
Source organism: Rickettsia typhi (assembly GCA_945878495.1). Taxonomy (GTDB): domain Bacteria; phylum Pseudomonadota; class Alphaproteobacteria; order Rickettsiales; family Deianiraeaceae; genus CAMCTP01. Next base: position 2,095 of record CAMCTP010000048.1, read on the forward strand.
TAGACGGTATGCCGGAAATTTCAAGAATATCTCTCGATAGCATAAATTACGAAATAGAAACACTCCTAAATCTCGGTATATCAAATATAATGCTTTTTCCATATATACCAAATCAAGATAAAGATACCACTGGATCAATAGCTCTTGACCAAAATGGACTAATACCAAAAACCATAAAAATCATCAAAAATCAATTTCATAATAATGTCAACCTCATAGCAGATATAGCTCTTGATCCATACACTTCTCATGGTCATGATGGCATTTTGACAAATGATGGACTGCAAATTGATAATAATAAAACTGTTGAAATATTAACCGAACAGGCTATTATTTTAGCAGAAGCCGGTGCTGATTTCCTTGCGCCATCAGATATGATGAGCGGAACAACAGATTCAATCAGATGGTCTCTCGATCAAAATAATTTTAATGATATTGGAATTTTCTCCTATTCAATAAAATTCGCATCAAGCCTATACAGCCCATTTCGCAATGGCATAGGATCTGGCATTAAATCCGGTCCAAAAGATAAATCATCTTATCAAGCAAATTTTGCAAATAACTTTAAAACCCTCGCAAGAAAAGCTATTGACGATATAAGCTCAGGAGCAGATGCAATTATAATAAAACCTGCATCATTTTATCTTGATATAATAAATCAAGCGAGCAATACTTTTACTTGTCCAATATTCGGATATCAGGTCAGCGGAGAATATAATATGATTAAAAAATACTGCCTAGAAATGCAAGATAATTCTCTTGCGATAGAATCTCTTATTGCAATCAAAAGATCCGGTGCAACAGCTATAATATCGTATTTTGCAAAAGAAATTGCACAATACTTGCAAAATAAAAAATAACCATAATCCTAATCCAATCATCTACCTATTTCTAATGAAAAGAAAAAAAGGCTTCTCACTACTTGAATTATCTATTGTTATAGCAATTGGTGCCATGATTATGGCTGGTATGTTAAAATTCTTGATTGCATTTGCAAACAAACAATCTGCGATGATAAACCAAAATAGAGCCAAAGAAATACAGCTAGCAATTGAGGCTTTTGTTGTAAAAAATAATCGCCTTCCATGTCCAACAAATCCATCCCTGCCATACACAAATGTAAATTATGGAGCAGAAGCATTGGCAGCAGATGGTACTTGTGATTTTACCGTTACCGTTAATGGAGCTAGCGTTGATGCTGGATTTACAAATCAAGTTCTTTCCGCTATAGATCTTGCAAACAGCAATACCATGATAGGAAACACAAATCATAAAATAGTATTTGGCGCTCTGCCTTTTAAAGCATTAGGTCTTCAAGAAGCATCAATGTACGATAATTTTGGAAATAAATTCACCTACATAGTTCCAGCCGGATATGCTGCAAATAGATCCGGATCTACAAACAGACTTTATCAACTTATAAAAGGATGGACTCGTGTAGCAATTCCGGTTAGATTTTTCAATACATCAGTTGCGTGCTCGACAAATGTAATATCAACAGCAACAGTAAGCGCAAATAACAAATTTTGCATGGAAAGAATTTCATCAAGTTGCCTTACAGCATCCGCCGCAAAACCATTGGTAATAACAACTCTTGCAGGAGAGGGGTGGATGAGAAATACTAGTAATGTAAATTTACCGGGAGATATAATAATTACACCATGCAGATTTAGCGTAAAAAATTCTCAAGATCAATATGTTAGTGCTGAAAATCTTGCTTATACTCTGATCAGCCACGGTCAAAATGGATACGGAGCTTGGAATAAAAATGGCGAATTAAATCCTGATTCAACCAATATAAACGAAAAGAAAAATAGTTTCAACCATTACAACACAACGTATGCCGATAGAATATTATACCCAAATGGCACAGCAACAACAAGAGAGATATCAATCATATCAGATCCAACGAACAAACAACAAGGCTTTGATGATGAGGTGTACTATGTAACAATAGATAATCTTCTTGCAAATACTGAGAAAAATCTAGATATTTACTGTCATCAATCAACATCATTCCTCGATCAAGTCGTCCCAAATGAATCATCAACCGCATCAATAACAGCAAACGATACAACGGCGAGTTGCTATGTATGGCGAATGCTCAATAATACTCAAAAAGATATTCAAAATGATAGCCAAAGCTATCTTCAATGCGATAAACACTCCACATCATACACTTATAGTTGTGGTTTTTTGAATCTTTCAACGTGCACCGGATACAATTACTTCGAATATAAAATCAAAATCTCATGTCAAAATGGTGGCGTTTGGTCAAACATAGGAACTAGATACAAATAATAATATGAAAATATATATAATAACAGCAATAAGTATTATGTTTGTTTCAATACAAGCGAATGCAAATGAATATAAAAAAGAATTTGTATTTATTTCAAAATCTTTTAGTCGAGATCTTGAAAGATCTGTTGTAATGTATAAATCAATCGAAAAATTTCAATTCGAAAAAATCGATACATACATTATAGTCCCAACAAAAGAGCTTAATTTTTTTATTTCAAGGTTTCAAAAAGAGAGAAAAGCACGATCAATAGAACAAATACCATATTTTCTATCAGAAGAAAGTGTGCTAGAAAAATGTGGCATTTTAGATAAAACTCTATGGATGTATAAAGATCCAAAGCGATGGTGATGGCATATACGACAAATGGTAAAAATGTGCTTTGCAAAAACTAAAATTGCACGAGATTATGTTTCCATTGATGCTGACGTTTATTTTACAAAACATTTTGATAAGTCTATTTTTTACACCGCAGATAAAAAACTAAAAACTGTTGCATACGATCATGGCTTCGAAAAATCTGCTAGAAATAAATTCCATAAACTCCAAAGATCAGATAGAGAGTTTGCATATAGTTATTATAAATTTGGATTCATAAGATATATATACGATACACCAGATCTTACATGGTACGATTTTGTTTCAAATTACGGTATTTGGTCATCTGATATTTTAGATAAACTGGAAACTTATATCAAAAAAACAAAAAATTATGATTTCTACGATGCTATAATTGCGGTTCCTTGCGAAATGCAATGGTATGGTATATTTATTCAAACGAAATATCCTGAATTGCTGTACACTCAAAAGCCAATATTTATGGAAGTTGCTGACACAGAAGACAGTGATAGTCTTAACCATTGCAAGCCAACGAATGGATACCGAGATAACTACGGCGTTGCTCATCAACCTCATGTATCGGGAAGAAAAAGCATTATTTATAAAATGCCAGATACTTTATTTTGCTCATTAAAGCATAAATTAAGAAATATTGTCAAACGATCTAATCCCTTTTAGAAAATTTTAATACATTATCTCTTGTTTGCTGAGTCTTAGACTGAATTTTATCAACCAATATCTTAAGATTTCTAAAACTTTCGTCAATCTTTTCCTGCATGGTTTTTAACTGTCTACTTCCCTCAGCATCCATAGACATTGGAAATTGAAGTAAATTTTCATCCGCTTCACCAACAAATTCATCAAATCCATTCAAAAAATCCTCAGCAATTTTTCTGCGTCTAATCCGTATTTTTTCAACTCTGTCAAGTATTTTTTCACTACTGGATTTATTAATAAAGCTTAAGCTATTTGGGAAAAAAACTATGTTATTTGTTGACATATTTTAATATACACTAAGCATAATGAGAAAAAATTCTTTAAAAGTCAAGATATGTTTGCAAATTATTTTCAATATTGCACAATTAGTCAAATATTGCAAAAAAATGATAATCATAGCTCTGCTATCAATTTTAGGATTTATCGCAGGATTTTTGCTTGCGAAAACTAAATGCGAAAACTACTACCGCCCACAAATACAAGATCTAAAAAATAATCAAACATCCAAAATTATAGAAATAGAAAACCTAAAAAACAAACTACTTCTAACGGAGCAAATCGCTGGTGAATCCAAAAAAATCATGTCGACTGAATTTGAAAATCTTGCAAACAAAATATTCGATCAAAAAAGTGAGGTGTTCAAAAAACAATCAAACGAAAATATCACTCAAATTCTATCCCCACTGCAGGATAAAATTAAAGACTTTAAACTTGCATTTGAAGATAAAATATACAAACAATCTCAAGAGCAAATATCGTTAAAAGAAGAAATTAAGCGAATTGTCAATACAAATCAGGAAATGGTAAAAGCTGCCGAAAACCTAACGACAGCCCTAAAAGGCGATTCCAAACAACAGGGCGACTGGGGGGAACAGGTATTAGAAACTATTCTTGAGAATTCAGGACTACAAAAAGGAATAAATTACCATACCCAACATAACACAAAAGACGAAGATGGGTCAAATCTTCGACCTGA
>CAMCTP010000049.1 GCA_945878495.1 Rickettsia typhi
GGTATAAGGCTTTTTGCACGCTTGTTTTCTCTGTAATTCGATCTTTGGTCTGAGAAAACTATTACGTCTATTGTTTTTGGCTTTGATTTGTTAAATTTATATTCATTTGGACGATAATTCCAGCTTGTTGAGCCTTCCATGACGCATCCTGATATGGTCAATGTAAGTAATAAATATTTTATGAATTTATACATATTTTTATAAATCTTTCTATATTATATGATTATTTTTTTTATTTTGCAAGGGAAAAAGCTTGACATAAATAATTCACGATTTCATAGGTTCTAGAGTTTATATACTAAGTTATGAAAATAAAATATTTTGCATTATTAGCTTTTTTGCTAAATGCATCTAATTGTCTTGCTAAACCAATGTGTATTGAAGCTTTAGATGGTAAGAATGTTAAGTCTTTAGAAAAAAAGAAAACAATCCATGGGGTTGATTTAAAGAAAATTTTAGCATCCGGTACGGCGAATTCTGATAGTAAAATTGGTTGCTATGCAGGAGATATGGAGTCTTATGAGGTTTTTTCCGATGTTTTTGAGTATGTATTAAAAAACTATCATCACTCAGTTGAAAACAAGGCTGGCAAGGGTTACGATCTTAAAAAAATCAATTTCAATTTATCAAAGGAGGCAAAAAAACTTATAGTTTCAAGTAGGGTGAGGTTTGCGAGAAATATCGCCGCATTGCCATTTCCATCAAGTATGTCTTTAATGGATAGAAAAAATGCAGAGAAGATGATTTTATCTGCTGTGGAAAAAATGGAAATTTTTAAAGATGGTAGCTATAAATCGCTAGAAAAAATTAGTGAAAAAGAGAGGCTGGATTTGATTGAGCAACACTTTTTATTTAAAGATATCAGTGGTGATAAATATCTTAAAGTTGCAGGAATTGCCGGAGATTATCCAAATGCTCGTGGTATATTTTTGTCAAAAGATAAAACGAAAATGCTATGGATCAACGAGGAAGATCACGTTAGAATTATTTCTTTACAGGAGGGGAATGATTTAAAGTCAGTGTTTTTAAATCTTATTGAAATGGAAAATGGGCTGAAAAAATCTATTGATTTTGCCTATAATGATAAATATGGATATCTTGCTTCATGTCCGACAAATATCGGTACAGGCATGAGAGCTAGTGTCTTGATAAGGCTAAAAAAACTTGGACGAGATGAAGCTAGTTTAAAAAAGTTAGCAAAGTCCTTAAATCTTGATATCAGGGGTATAAATGGAGAACATAGCTCGTCTGACGAAATGATTTTCGATATATCAAATTCTGAAAGATTTGGGAAAAGTGCCGAAGATTTGATACAAACTATGATAAATGGGGTAAATCAATTGGCTGCTGAGGAGGCGAAAAAATAAAATTGTAATTTTTTTCTTGCATTTTATTTAATTACTTTTTTATTTGCAGTAATGCGTCCGTAGCTCAGTTGGATAGAGCAACAGCCTTCTAAGCTGTGGGTCGAACGTTCGAATCGTTCCGGACGCACCAGATTAGAAAATTTATCCAGTACTTGCATTTTAAAAAATCCTGTAAATCTTTAATTAAGCTTATTATTTAACAATGTCTGTCGATAATTCATCAAAACATAATTTAGCACAGGACGATAGTGAAATGAAATTTTCTAACGATGAAATTATGGCTGAAAAAGATTTTGCCGATCTTGTTGATTACTCAAAAAAAATCGATGAATTTGAGCTAGGAGACGAGGAATCGACTATAAAATATTTAAACCAATTAAGAAAAATTGCCAAACAAACAGGATATGTGAAATATGATGATATTGCTGATGTTGTGCCAGTTGGTAGCAATTTTGAGGATATTGTCGAAAATCTTATTTCTCAACTTTCTGATCTTAAAATTGATGTTGTTGGAGATGAAGACTCTGTAAAGGCAAAAAAAGATAGTGAAAAAAAGAAGAAAGCGAAGAAGGAAAACGCTGTTTTGTTTGAGGATTCGCTAAAGAATTACATGAACGATATAAATGGAAAATCTGCTTTATTGGATAAAAATGATGAAATAGATATTGCGAAGAAAATTGAGCATGGAAGAGCAATGACACTTTATCATATATGTTCAAGCGCTTTGGGAAGAAATGAGTTAATTGCATTGTATGACGATATAAGTAGTGGTGCAATATCCCTGAGAGAGGTGGTTGATGTTGCTTGGATATACAACAATCATTTCGGAGAAAAGGAAGATGAGGATTCTGTAAATTTATCAAATCACGAAATAATGAACAATAGGATCAACGAAATAAGATCTAGATCTTTTGAGTATTTCGGCGATGACGAGAGCATTGAGGATGATGTTGAAGGTTTTGAAGTTGAAACTGATGAAGCATCTTCGGTTCCTATATCTGTTATGGAAAGCCACATAAAAGGCATAGTAATAGATGCAATGAGCTTGATTGCCGATGATTGTATTTTAGCAAATAGATTTCAAAAATCCGTCTTGATTGATGGAGATACTTCAAAATCTTCAAACTTGGAAGATGCTTTAAAAAACATTTTTGAGCAGGTTGAGCAGATGCATTTGAGTCAGGCCGTAAAAAACTCGATCATTAAGAAGCACGAGGATATATATGCATCAATTGTCGATCTTGAAAAAAGAATGCTTCAGATATGCGATAAATTTAGCGTACAACGTGCTGATTTTTTAAAATTCTACAAGGCTCAGTTCGATTTGTCAAAAATATCTCAGCTAATACTTTCGTCAACTGAAGCGATGAAGTTAAAAAATGTAAAGGCTATGATGGCTGATGAAGAGGGAACTTTTGCAATTATAGGAAAGGATTTTTCGTTTATTGAAAAAAAATATTCATTAATATCTATAAAATCTTTCATACAAAATGTTCTTGATATTCAGAGATTTCAAAGAGAGACAAGTAGGGCAAAAACTGAATTAACCGAGGCGAATTTGAGATTAGTTATATCTATAGCAAAAAATCAGTTTAAATCGACCAATGTTTCACTTGTTGACATAATACAGGAGGGTAATATGGGGTTGATGAAGGCGGTTGAGAAGTTTGATTATAGAAGAGGTTTTAAATTTTCAACCTACGCAACTTGGTGGATTAAGCAGGCCATAACTAGAGCAATTTCAGAGCAATCAAGGCAGATTAGAATTCCATCTCACATGATTGAAAATATTGCAAAGTTGAATAAAACTGCAAGAGATTTTGAAAAAAGATACAAGAGAAAGCCATCTTTGCAGGATTATGCCAAGGAGCTTGCTATGCCTATTGAGAAGATTAAGAAAATAATGAGAATAGCGAAAGACCCAATTAGCCTTTCGTCATCATCCCCGGGATCTGGCGGTGGAGATAGAGAATTATCTGAGGTTATTGCCAGTGATAATTCATTTTTCTCACCTGTTTTACAAGCCGAGGCTGGTGAATTGCAGGACGTAACGGCAGAGATTTTATCGACATTAACCCCAAGAGAGGAGCGTGTTTTACGTATGAGATTTGGGGTTGGCGGTGCAAAAGATTTTACCTTGGAGGAGGTGGGTTTGGCGTTTGGCGTAACAAGAGAAAGAATTAGACAGATTGAAGCAAAGGCTTTGAGAAAATTAAGACATCCAACTAGAGGAAGAGCTTTGTCCGCATTTTTCCCAAATCATGAGAGTTTTGATGAAAAGAAAAATGATGATGATAAGGTTGCGGATGATGTTGCTGGAGATGCTGAAGATTAAACCCTTAAGCAGTTTAGTATTTCCGCTGTTAAATTTGCAGATGGATTTGATCGCATTATTCTGTCGGTTTCGAATAATTTGACGCAAATTTTTTCAAGCTGTTCAATCGACCACAAATTTACATGTTGAGCGAATAGGTGGTATTTTTTAAAGAAAATGCCATTCATTTTTGCTTGATCACTGGCATTAGATCCTTTTGCTATATTGATTTTCGCATTGATCAGTTTTGTTGTATATTTATAAAATCCTCTGATTATGAGAACGCTATTGATTGAATTTTGGATGCACGCATCTGAATATTTTGCTATATTTGGCAGGGATTTTGAGAAAAAATAATCGATTAGCAAGAATGAAGCATCTTCGCAGGCACTTTGAATTGTTTCTATATTTTTAGATGTTAATATTTTTGTTTTGTCGGATAATATTTTGATTTTATTTAGCTCATTATCGATGTCCATTGGATTTATTCCGATATTTTCGGCAAGTATTTCGATGTCATTTTGATCTTCAAGAATTATTGATTCTGATTTTAAAAAATGAATAATCTTGTTTTTGCAGGCGATTTTGTCAAGTGGATAGCACGCAATTGCTGCTGATTTATTTTGAGCATTTTCGTGGAATACTTTTATTTTTGATGCTGGAGTAACGGAATTGGTATTAACAAATATTATTATACAGTCCGATAAATCAGTTATTATATCGGAAATTTGCTGAAACTCTTTGTCTTTTATGTTGTTAATTAATATTGCTTTTTTATCTGAGAAAAAGTCTCCAGACATAGCTTCATTTTGGATAAAACGAACATTTTCCGATTCATTTTCGTTGCTGATAATTTGGTAATTATTAGATTTATAAAAGATTTTTAGTTGATTTTCACGATAATGAATAACATTTTCATCGTTACCATGTATCAAGATTGATTTTATATCCTTTGCAGGCGAAGATGTAAAAGATTCTATTGCATTGTCAGTTATTTTTCCAAACATTATTCTTTACAATTTGTGAGATAGTTTTTAATGCTTATTTTTGTTTTTTGAGATAGTTTGATGTCGGTAATTTGTTTTACATTTTGACCATTTTTATTTCTTATTTCACAACTTGGATTGTGTTTTATAAGCTCTTCAACAGCTTCTGATCTTCCGGTTGATACGGCTCTCATTAGAGGAGTGTACCCCTCATTGTCTTGAATATCGATGTCGGTATGCTCGTGTTCAAGTAGTGTTGATATAATTTTCACCATATTACCTCTAGCTGCAATATGAAGCGGTGAAGCGCCTCCTATGTCTTGTTTGTTGGTATTTATTTTGTATCTGATTAGCATTTTTGTCATGCTTACATCACTTTGTTTAACAGCCATGTGGAGCAGGGATGAGTGAAATTTTTCCACAGAATTTATTAATTTTGGATTCTTTTTTATTAACTCCTCCGCCTGCTTTATATTTCCCGATTGAATTGAATTGCATATTGGAGTTGTGCATTTTGTTTTTTCAAATGCTGCGTAGGAGTTATTTTGCCATAGAGATGTAAGTGATATTGTTATGAGAATTGCAAAAAAGTATTGCATTTTAATATAAAGTTTGCTAATTTTGAGTTGTTATGATTAATTGTCAAGAATTCTTATGCAAGAAAATGCAAACCAAAACTTAGAAAAAGAAAATTTATTAAATGAAAAACAGGATAGCGCTATACCAAAACCTGATGTTGTTGATCAATCAAGTAATGACAACAAAGAGCTTGAAATGGAAAAGCAGCCAAAGCAGGATGCTGATAAAATACCAAGCAATCTTGGAGGAAATCAGGATAATGGAAAAGAAACCGGAAATCTTTCTGATGGCGACAATGATCTTGGCGCGGAAGAGGATAGTCCACCTTTGGGTTTTTTTGAAAAATATGTTAAACCAGCCAGAAACAAAATTATAGATTTTACAAGTGGTCTTATTAAAGATTTACGATCTTTGGTTGATTGGTTTCTTGAGCCGTCAAAAGGAAAGCCAATGAACGATCCAGTGTCGAAATTTTTTAGCAAATTAGCCGATTGGTTGGGTCTTAATAAAACGATTAATCTTATACAAGATGCAATTGATGCTAATAGACTAAAGGATAATGTTGTACCCGATGGACACAAAGGCAGTAATCTTCAAGAAGATAAACAGCCTGCGCAGGATTCAAGAAAATTTGATCCTAGATTAGATTTTGATTCTGGAGCACAAGAGATGGGGGTTGGAAATAACAAAGATGGACAGTTTAATAACCAAAGCAATAATAATGATTTATCGCAGGCATTATTAAATGACAGTAAGCAACTCAAGGAATCTAATGGGAAAAATCCATTAATTACTGATAAATTATCATCCGACGAAAAAGATCCGTATTCTATGGATGATAAGTCCTCTAATGAGGTGCAAAGAAAAAATATGCCTATGAAATACAAAATGAGTCAGCGCATAAGGCATAATGGTATTGCAAGGGTAGAGCGACTACCAATGCCTCACGACAACAAGTCCGAGCCTAAATTATACAATAATACCAAGAATGATATTGGTCTTCCTGTGAAAAAAGAAGCAG
>CAMCTP010000050.1 GCA_945878495.1 Rickettsia typhi
CATTGCATTAATATCACATTTGGCAAACTTTTCAAACTCCAAAAGATTGCTGCACAGAATGAAACACTTTGCTTCTGAATAAGACTTTATTAGTTCGGACATTATAATGAAAAATATGAACAAAAATGGCTGGGGTAGGAGGATTCGAACCTACGATGACGGTATCAAAAACCGTTGCCTTACCGCTTGGCTATACCCCAACTCGAACTCAATATTCGGTATTGTAAAATAAATTGCAAGTTTTTTTTATAATATTTTTTCTTCATCAATTCTAATCCATTCAGATCGGTGAATTTTTGTTAATCCATGCTTCTTAATTGCTGAAAAATGAGTCTTTGTTCCATACCCAAAATTCTTTTCAAAATTGTATTCCGGAAAATCTTCGGACATCGCTATCATATATCTATCTCTTGCGGTTTTTGCCAAAATTGAAGCGGCGGCGATTTCATAAAATTTTGCATCACCTTTTACAACGCAAATGCTATCGTTCCTCGGTTTTTTATTACCATCAACCACAATCGTGCAATTTGAAATATCTGTTAAATTTCCTAAATTCTCTATTGCTCGATTCATCGCTAACATTGTTGCATTAAGAATATTTAGCTCGTGAATCTCATCAATATTCGATCTGCCAATACCAAATACGCAATATTTAGTCAGCCTATCTTCAGTAATAAATCTTTTTTTGATGCCAATTTTCTTTGAATCCCTGACATTTTGTTCAAAAAATTCTTTGTCAAAGGTATGAATTAATGCGGCACAAGCAAAAACATCACCGGCTATACATCCACGACCAACTTCATCAACTCCGATAATATTACTCTCCGCGTAACGCTCTAAAATATCAATATAAAATCAATAAACGCCAGTCAACGAAACACTTTCATCATCAGCTTCCAAACTATTCACTATATCTGAGACATCTCGATCTTCTATTTTATCCGATGCCAAGAATACCTCTTTTATCATTCGTTTTTGTTTGCCTCCAGAATCTGCAACTTTTCCCGATTCAAATTCAACGTTGATAAATTTTAAACCATCCGGCACATGCAGTGGCTCAGGTTTTTTCTTTTTTACCAAATCTGATAAAATTTCTTTTGCTATTGGCAAAGCAGCAGTTCCGCCAAATTCATTATTACCAAGACTTTCTGGCTTATCTTTTCCTATATAAACACCAACAACAAAATCCTGAGATCCACCAATAAACCAAAGATCTTTTGCGTCATTAGATGTTCCAGTTTTACCAAAAAGATTTGGTGCGACAGATGCCATTTTTCCGGCGGTACCCCTTAAGACAGCACCCTCCAAGACGCTTGCAACCTGATATGCTGTTGTTGGTTTAATTTTTTGCACTCCATTTCTCGACGGAAGATTATACGACTCATCATCGGATATTTCTTCTATTGTTTCAATTTTGTCGAGACGTTTTTCCCTATTGTATTTCATGCCAACTTCATTTTGAAATATAGATATTATAGGGCTGTCCTCCACCATGTTACCTGAATTTATCACGGTCGAAAAACCAAGCGAAATGCCCATCAAGGTTGAATCAAAAGATCCAAGACATGTTGATAAATTTTGCTCCGGATTTTCTGAAATTTTTAAATCTATCAACAAATTAACTAATTTGGATATTCCGGCTTCGTACATTATTCTTGCAATCGGTGCATTTAACGATCTTTCAAACGCCCTTCTAACTGTTATTGGCCCTGATGAAAAATCATTCGTGGCATTTTTCGGTGCCCACATCGTTCCATTTCCTGCTGGAATTTGAATTTCTGAGTCAAAGATTAAATCATTAAGCTTAAATCCCGATTCAAGCGCAACTACAAGAGAAAATATTTTTGCCAAGGATCCTGGCTGTCTTTTTGCTTGTATAACCCTGTTAAAAGCACCTGGGACGTCCATATACCCACCAATCATTCCAATAACTTTTCCATCCTTAGGACTCAAAACTACAGCAGCTCCGTTAATTTGTGGAATTTGATCCAAGACAAAACCTTGATTATGAGATTTTACCACCACAATATCTCCAACATTCAATATGTCTGACATTTTTTTTAATTCTGGTCCTAATTTAAAATTTGGCATAGATTTTTTAGCCCAAAGATTCTCGGAAAGCTTAATTTGAGCCATTGAACCATCTTTGAAAATTATTTCACATATTTCATCAGATGGGCAGCTTTTTATAATAGCTATTTTTTGATCAGATCGCAGTAATTCTTGCTCTTGATTATCAGCAAAGCACTTTTTAAAATCTTCAGCGCAGGATGCAATAGAGCCTCTGTAACCATATTTTTTATCATACGCTATAATTCCGTTATTCAAGGCATCATACATCTTATTGTAGGTATCAATTTCAAAAGTCGTTTTAATTGTATATCCATTGTTTTCCAAATCAGATTTTGTGATTTGATGATTAATTTCCAGATATCTCAATATATAGTCAATATAAGAATATGCTTTTTTTTCGATAGTTTTCTTTGGAACTAAGTCTATCGACGAAGCAATCGCTTCACTGGCATCTTGCTCAGAAATATACCCCTCTTCATTCATTGATTTTATTATCCAATTTCTGCGATTTATGGTCGCAGGTTTATTTTTTCTTGGATCAAGATCAGAAGGCGCTTTTGTCAGGGATGCTATCAGCGCAGCCTCTGCAATATTTAAATCTGAGGATTTTTTTCCAAAATACTCCAATGCTGCAGCCTCTACTCCATAAGCTTTTTGACCCAAATATATGTGATTTAAGTACACCTCCATTATTTGATCTTTTGTCGTTATTTTTGCTACCTTATATGAAATAACCATCTCTTTTAGCTTTCTTGTAATAGTTCTCTCGTTTGACAAAATCGTATTTCTTACAACCTGCTGGGTAATTGTTGATGCTCCATGAAATCTTTTACCATTCAACAAATACCAGACATTCATAATCATCGCCCTTGTGAATCCATGTATATCAAGTCCGTTATTTTGATAAAACGTCCTATCTTCGGCTGAAATAAATGCGTGTACAATATTTTTTGAGATTTTATCTATTGGAACAAAAATTCTTTTTTCTTTTGCAATATCAGCTATTAAATTATCATTTGAATCCAGTATTCTGCTAGACATGACTGGTCTATATTCTGTTAATTGCTTTAAATCGACATCCTCGTTATAAATTTTATAACAATACCATGTTAGGCAACCAAGCGTTGCAGAGCCAAAAACAAATCCTATTATAAGAATTTTTTTCAAACCAACTGATATTACTTTTGCAGTTGCGAAAATCAACGAATTAACAACCAAGGTGAAAAAAAGCAAAAAGCCTTTTACGGAAATTTTTTTTACTTTTTTTAAAATTCCTGAAAGACCTATCCATTTCATATAGATTTCTTAAATTTATCGCACATATCAATTAAATTTGATCGATATTTATTATCAGGCATAGACTTCAATATTTTGATTGAACTATCAACCAATTCATGTATAACTTTTTTCACATCTAAAAGTATATTGTATTTTTCGAAAATTGCCACAACCATTTCTGCATCTGATATTTTAAGCTCTGAATCTGATGTAAAAAATTCATGTATAACTTGAAAATCTTCCTTTGTGCATTTTTCTCGAAGTAGTAAAATTGGAAATGTTATTTTTTTTTCAAAAAAATCTCTAAACCTTTGTTTTCCAGTTTTTTTGCTATCAGCTGTATAATCCAGAAGATCATCTAAAATTTGGAATGCTATACCGAAATTTTCGCCAAACTTTCCAGCTTCAATTCCATCAATTCCAGCCAATAATGCTCCCGTAGAACAAGCTGCCGAGAATAATTCAGCTGTTTTTCCCTTGACGATTTCTCGATATTCTTCCATCGAAAGAGATGAGTTTTTCAGCATTTTTTCCTCAAATATTTCTCCGTAGACTAGGCTTTCGCAGGATTTTGATATAACTTTTAAAATCTCTTGATTTCCATCTGACTTCTCGGACATTAGCCTAAAACTAAGCGAAAATATTAAATCTCCCGATAATATTGCAAGCCTATTTCCAATAGCCGCATTTAGTGATTCAACGCCCCTTCTTTCATTCGCCGAGTCTATTACATCATCGTGAAGCAAGGTTGACATGTGTATCATTTCTATTGAAGCGCCAAATGATATAAGATCATTAATCTGTTTTTCAGATTCTTTGACGTTGTTAAGATAAATCTTGAATATATAAAACAATAGAGCCGATCTTAGGTATTTTCCCTCTTTTATCGGTATTCTATTTATGATAGATTCCTGTATTTTGTCGTATATTATTTTGTTTGATATGTAATCTTTCAGCGAAGCTGTATAATTATCTATGCTTTCACATTTAAACATCTACGCTGAAAGAAAACTTAAAATGAATCTAAACTTTTGATTCAACGTAAGCGATGACATCGCGAACAGTTTTCATTTTTTCAGCGTCTTCATCGGCAACTTCTATGCCAAATTCTTCCTCCAAAGCCATTATTAGCTCTACTGTGTCAAGGCTATCAGCACCCAAATCATCAGTAATTCTCGATTCTGGCAAAACTTTTTCCAATTCAACTTCAAGATTTTCAGAAATTGTTTTTACAACACGATTAAAAATATTTGTACTCATTAATAATAAATTAAAATTCAAAAATAATCTCTTAAATTATAAAATAAAAAGCAAGCTTTTTTTAAATAAAATCAAATTAAGCGTTTAATTTACTTATATTTTACATTAAATATTGCACCTTTCGACCTATCACCGATAAGTGTTTATCGATATCTTTAATATCGCTTTTTATATCTCTAAATCTTATCATTTCGCCCGATTGATTTGTAAAAAAAAGATTCATTTTGCACTCCTTTTTTTGAAAATTCGCTGATATATTGAACCCCAAAGAAGATCCGCACTCCAAACCTATAGATCTTGCTAACTGCCTTTCTTTTTCAATTTCAAAGGTTGACTTTTTGCATGATATTATTTTCAATGCCTCAAGTAATAATAGATTTGAACAATCTTTTAAACCTTCTACAACAATCGTACCCTGTGCTATTGATGGGATGAATAATCTTTTATCTAGCTTAAATTTATATTTAAAATTCCTGAGTTTCAGATTTTTTGGTCCACAATCAGATAGGATGATTCCATCAAGAATTCCATTTCCTATCAACTCCATCCTACTATCTATGTTTCCCCTGATTGGCACAATTTTTATATCCGGTCTTATTGTTCTGATAATTTCTGCCCTTCTAACAGACGATGTTCCTATTTTTCCTGAGATTGGCACATTGAAAAAACTTTTGTATTTATTAGAAAAAAATGTGTCGCTTGGATCAAACCTTTTGAAAACACAAACGATTTTATTTTCATTTGCTAGATTTACTTGTAAATCTTTTGCCGAATGAATTGCTATGTCTATCTCTCCATTTTTGATTTTTTCGTGAATTTCTTTTGTAAATAGACCTTTATTGTTTATTTTGTCGCCATTTTTTCTACTTGGAACATCGCCACTGGTGTCAATTTTTACAATTTCAAAATCAAAAAACCTCCCGATATGAGTTCGTTTGATTGCCGATATAATAATTTTCGTATGTTTAATGGAAAGCTTGCTTGATCTTGCTCCAATTTTTACAAGAGTTTTCGTCATAAAGCTTTAATATTCTTGAGAGCAAAATGCGATATAATTCCAACGCTGACAGCTAAATTCATAGACCTAAAGCCATCTTTCATGCTAATTGATATATCACAATCAACCAAACGCCTAACATCGTCAGTAACACCGCCACCTTCCGATCCAAATAGCAATATATCAGACTCAGAATATTTTGTATTAAAAAAATCATTTTTTGATTTTGTTGTGCACAAAAATATTCTTGATTCAGAAAATTTCGCTCTATATTCTTGAAAATCAGCGAATTTATTGATTGCAAAATCTCTGCCATAATCCATCATAGACCGCTTTAATTCCTGATTTGAAATATGAAAACCCATGGGCATAATAACATCAATTTCCTGAAGCCCAAAACAAGCTAAGGTTCTAACTATCGTACCAAAATTTCCCGCAATTTCCGGTCTAAATAAACAGATTCTCATGCTAGAATTCTTTTAATAAAATATTCTTTATTTTTGCGGCAAACTTAAATCTTCTAACCATAATATTTATAAAATATAGACATACAG
>CAMCTP010000051.1 GCA_945878495.1 Rickettsia typhi
CCCCTTTTAATGAGAAATCTTGCTACATCTTTATTTGAAAAATCATCAATGATTACAACCCTTACAAGGGCAAAAACATTAAAACCGTTTGCTGAAAAACTTGTAACAATTGCAAAAACAAAAGATAAAATGAATGCAATAAGAGCTCTTAAAGCTGTACTTTTTACAGATTTAGCAATAGAGAATTGTTTTAAGATTGCCGGTTTATCAAAAGATAGAAATGGTGGATATACAAGAGTTTTAAGGCTTGAAAACAACAGACAAGGAGACAATGCTCCAGTTGGCTTTATACAACTAGTTGATTCTGAGCAGCCAAAAGTTGCAAACTAGAAAATAGATCTAGGTTAAAAATCATTTTTCTTTAATGTGAAATCATCTTCAGAAAAAGAAAATCAGGCATTCATCGATCTTTTAAAGTCCAAATTAGATTCTACAAAAAAGAATCAATATGATAAAGGGGTTGTGATTTACGCTTCAGACGGAATAGCTGCTATAGCATTTTTACCACAGGCAAAAATGTCAAATGTTATTACTTTTTCATCAGGCGAAACCGGAATAATAATGAATCTTGAAAGAGATTTTGTACTAGCATCTATACTTGGTGATTCATCTAGTGTAAAAGAAGGTGATTTTGTCACTATAAAATCAGATACATTTAAAATAAAAACAGGCTTGAATCTTCTTGGAAGAGTTTTAAATGGACTTGGAGATCCAATCGATGGACTTGGAGAAATTGTCGGCGTAGAATCAGAGGTTGAAAAAATGGCACCTGGTGTTATGACAAGAAAATCAGTCCACGAGCCAATCCAAACTGGAATATTGGCGATAGACGCCCTAATACCAATAGGAAGGGGGCAAAGAGAGTTGATAATAGGTGATAGAAAAACGGGAAAAACATCAATAGCAATCGATGCAATAATCAATCAAGCAATAATCAACAAAGATAAAGATGATAATGAGAAAGTATATTCGGTATATGTTGCAATCGGACAAAAGCTATCAAGCCTTGCAAGAATAGTTGAAACTTTAAAAAAATACGATGCCATGAAATATACTGTTGTAATCTCATCTACATCATCGGATTCAGCGGCAATGCAATATTTTGCACCATATGTTGGATGTTCAATTGCTGAATTTTTCAGAGACAATAAAATGCACTCCCTTATAGTGTACGACGATTTATCAAAGCACGCAGTCGCCTATCGTCAAATGTCACTTTTGCTAAAAAGACAACCATCGAGAGAAGCGTACCCAAGCGATGTATTTTATATACACTCAAAATTACTTGAAAGATCAGCAAAACTTTCTGCCGAATTTGGATCTGGCTCAATGACATCTCTTCCAATCATAGAGACTCAAGCTGGAGACGTTTCAGGATATATACCGACAAATGTAATATCAATAACCGATGGTCAAATTTTTCTAGAAACATCGTTATTTTTAAAAGGAATAATGCCAGCAATAAATGTCGGATTATCTGTTTCGAGAGTTGGGTCTGCGGCTCAAGTAAAGGCTGTCAAAAAATTCTCATCAAATTTAAAATTATCTCTTGCTCAGTTCAGGGAGCTCGAAGCATTTTCTCAGTTTGCATCAGATATGGATGAATCTTCAAAATTAATGCTCGCAAGGGGAGAGAAAATGGTAGAACTGTTAAAGCAAAACAACTTCAATCCAATTTCAATGGAGGCTGAGTCAGCACTTCTTTTAATGGCAAATAAAAACCTCATGGATTTTCTTTCAACCAAACAAATCAAAGATTTTAAATCAAAAATCATTCAAGAATTATCTTCAAATCACAAAGATTTATGTGATAAAATTGAACAATCAAAGGATATCGATGAAGACTCTCAAAATCAAATACTTGAAATTGCAAAAAAAATAATATCCACTTTAAAAGATATATCATGAAGATAAATATAATTATAGCTTCAATTTTTATCTTATCATCCTTTTCTTTTTCAAATAAAAAAAAGTACGAAGACGTAACCAAAGAAATTATGAATATAGATCAGGAAAATTTCTATACAAATAATGAAAAAACAATTCAAGAAAAAAAAATGAAAATCGCAGAATCATTATCTGCAAACCTATTTGATAAATATTCCGAATATTTCAGTCCAGCAGATTATGCAGAATTCAAAAGCAATGCAAATGGAGATTTAACCGCCATAGGAGTTGAGCTTATAAAGCATGCAGATGGGGTTGAGATAGTATCGGTAACAGATAAATCGTCCGCAGCAAATGCGCAATTAAAACACAAGGATATAATATTTAAAATAAACGACATTGAAATACAAGATTTATCATTATTTCAAATCGGCAAACTTATTCATGGAAAAACCGGTGAATTTATAGTTATAGATTTCATTGACAGTGCAACAAAAACAAAAAAAACAATATCAATAAAACGCCAAAGTATTGATGTAAAAAATGTTGAAATAATAACAAAAGACAAGGTTTCTGAAATAAAAATCAGATATTTTGATTACCAAACCCCAGATAAATTTGCTTCCGCATTAGAGGAAATATCACCGTATAATCCCGTTGGATTAATACTAGATCTAAGAAATAACCCTGGTGGTCTATTGGATGGTGCCATAGAAACCCTATCATATCTAACATCAGAAAGTCTATTAACGCAAATAAAAAATAAAAAAGGAGAGACTTTTTTTTATACCTCGATAAACTCTCTACCATTCTTGGATTCAAAATTTGAAAGATTCAAAAAAATACCAATCGCCATTCTGGTTAATGGTGGAAGTGCATCTGCAAGCGAAATATTCGCATCTGCAATAAAAGATTTAGATAGAGGTAAAATAATAGGAGAGAAAACTTTTGGCAAGGGAGTGGTACAAGATTTTTTTGAGCTAAAATCAATACCTGGTTCGGCTTTAAAAATAACCATCGCAGAATATGTATCTCCAAAAGGCTCTAAAATTGATAATATTGGAGTTATTCCTGATTTTGAATGTGATTTCAATATATGTAATTATAGCAATTTATCAAAAAAAATAATATCAAGCTATTATTGACTTTAAAAAATACATTTAGTATAAATAAAACATGTTTCTTAAAAATACTAAAATGAAAATATTCTACAAAATTTCTGCAGCAATAATTCTAACTAGTACGCTCCTTCCATCTTGCAAAATACTAAAATGCAAAAACTCAAAAGACTCGGCTGAAATGAAATCTCTAAAATCAATTCATGCGAATGCTGGTTGCATAATATTAAATGAAAAAAATGAAATTTTAATGGCCATAAAGTCTAACGGACAGCTTACAATACCAGGCGGAACATACGACAAGGACGAGAATCCAATGCAAACTGCATCAAGAGAAACGCTTGAAGAAGTTGGCATAAAGGTAAAACCAAAGAAATTAATAAAAATATACGACAATGGATATCACCTATTTTTGTGTCAAATGAAACAAAAAAATAAAGAAATAAATGCAAATCACAAGTTTGAAAAAGAAATAATAGGAACAAAATGGGTTAATATTGAAAACGAAAATCCAAAAAACCTAAGATATTCCGAAGAATATAGATTAATACCATCAATATTAAAGAAAAGTGAAATTATCTAATAGTATATGAAAAGAATATTTAAACCTATTTTTCAAATTATAAAAAAAACATACTACGCTACGAAAATTCAGCTCATGAAAATAGCACTGTTTCGTTTTATGATAAACTACGCCAAGGGTATAGACGAGAAATATGTATTTAAATTCAACAATCTATTGAGACAAAAAATAAAAAATTTCTTCAATAAAATAACCAAATACTTCAAAATAGATAACGAAGAACTTGCTTACGATATTTGCGTTGACTCAAAATCGCAAGTCGCAGCGATAAATTACTACTCTTTGCTTGCCAAAAAATACCAAAAACGCTTTTTATCGGCTTTATTAATTTTGATTTTAATAATATCGTTAAATACAAAAAATAGATCTAGCAATAAACCTCTTTTGCCTTCAGAAAAAAATACCGGTGATTATGTTGCAAACATAACAATAGATGGAACGATATCTACAAATTACAAAATATACGATTCATTAAAAGAAATTGAGCAAAATAACAAAATAAAAGCTGTTATATTAACCATAAACTCAGGAGGAGGAAATGTTGAACCAAGCGAAAAAATATACAAACTAATCAAAAAAATTAACGAAAAAAAGCCCGTTGTTACATCAGTTCAAGGAATATGTGCATCAGGGGCGTATATGATAGCAATGTCTTCAAGAAAAATATTCGCGATGTCAACAAGCATCATAGGATCAATAGGAGTTTTTAGCTCAAGCTTTGATGCTTCCGAATTGGCTAAAAAAATCGGAATCAAAGAAAATATCGTAAAAACCAGCACCATAAAAGGAAGTAGCTTATTTCAACCCCAAACTACAGAGCAAGCTGAAATGATAGCTGAAATGATAAAAGACATACATTCATACTTCAAGTTTGTCGTACAGAGTGGAAGAAGTTTAACAGACAAGGAAATTGAAAAAGTATCTGATGCAAGCGTTTTTATAGGATTAAGAGCATTGAAATTAAAACTAATAGATGAAATTGGAGACGAATTTGATGCTCTAAACTGGCTGAAAAATGAAAAATTAATCGACAAAAATCTGCAAATGAAAAAAGTTGAAATCAATCCACAGGAAAATGCACATGGTCTATTTTCAATAAATGCAAATTTTGGCAATATCTTAAACTCAATATATACATCTCTCTTTGGATTAAAAAGTCAACAAATAGAACTAATGAACATCGCTTAGCAAATTTAACTATTCTTTTTCTTATATGATATCAGACAGCATAAAAAGACCAAAATTAATCATTTTCGATTGGGATAATACTCTTGCCGATACAACAGAAGTTGTAACAAAGGTAATAAATAGACTTAGAGCAGATTTTAATCAGGATCCCATGACTTCTGGAGATGTTTTAAGGTACACCGGAGATCCAGAAAGAGATTGGATCATAGATTTATTCGGCAAAAAATGCGATGAAATGAGTAAAAAATACCAACTATATTATGCAGAAGAGAATTTATCATTTATACCAACCTTGCTTTTTGGCGCAAGAAAGATTATCGACACCTTATCATCAATGTCAATACAATCGGCAATACTAACAAATAAATACAGAGATATAACTATAAAAGAAATCGAATATCTATCACTTACGGACACTTTTATATCAGTTTTTACAAAAGACGATCTACCGGTAAAAAAACCTGATCCAATTGGAATTACAATGATAGTTGATAAATGGAAATTATCAAATCCAGAAGAAGAAATATCAAAAGACGAAATATGGTTTATAGGAGACACTATGACGGACATGGCTACTGCAAAAAATTACGGGTGTCAGGCCTTTTTTGTTGGAGATCCATCTTGGATTACCGAGAAATATGCTGATTATATCTTAAATATTGGCAACCTGAACGAACTGTCAAAGTTTCTGGAAAATTTTTAATTTTTTACTCAAAAAATGGAATTAATGTTAAAGACAGCATTTTTACTCCCAGTTATCGCATCAATTCTGCTTTTTTTGTATAAACTTACACCTTGGCAGAAAAAAATAAATGATGACTCTTTGTTGTCAAAATCTATTACATATTTTGCTATATCCTTAATCTTTACATCGTCTATTATGTCTTGGATTGTTGTAATTCAAGATCACATTTCTATAAAAATATACAATGACTTTTTTCCTATTTTTAACTGGCTTTCAATCAACGATTATCATATACAATTCGGCGTTTCCTCATCTCATAAATCAATATTAATGCTTTGTTTAATATCCACGGTTTCATCCCTGGTTCATCTTTATTCGATGTTTTATATGTCAGAAGAAAAGGAGAAAATTAGATTCATCAGTAGCCTTTCCTTCTTTACATTCGCCATGATGTCTCTTGTTTTGGCTAATAATTTTGTACAATTATTTTTTGGTTGGGAGGGCGTTGGCTTTGCATCGTACTTATTAATCAACTATTACTACAAAAAAAAAGAAGCAAATTTTGCATCAATCATAGCATTTTTGATGAACAGATTTTCCGATATATTCATGGTTTCGGCGATAGCTATTCTTTTTTATCACTTCAAAAGTCTAGACTTTAATACAGTCTTAACTACAGAAAATGCAACT
>CAMCTP010000052.1 GCA_945878495.1 Rickettsia typhi
ACAACAAGGCCTGAAACTCTTTTTGGATGTAGCTTTGTTGCTATTTCGCCAAATCATCCAATCGCAATTAATTTAGCGAAAACAAATCAAACAATCCAAGATTTCATCGATGAATGTAATAAAGGTAGCGTAAGCGAAGCAGACCTTGCCGTCAAAGAAAAACAAGGTATTTTCACAGGAATTTACGCCATAAACCCAGTTGAAAAAATTGCAAATACTGGAAAAATATCAAAAATTCCGGTTTATATAGCGAATTTCGTATTAATGGATTATGGAACCGGTGCGATATTTGGATGTCCAGCACATGATGAAAGAGACTTTGAATTTGCAAAAAAATATAATCTTGATATCAAAAGAGTGCTATTTAGTAATCCAGATTCTATAATTGAATCTGATAGATTTTATATGAGATATCTCGGACAAGACGACCTAAAAGACCTTGAAAAACTTCATTCTGATCAAGAGGATTCCGATTTATTTAAGGTGTGCGATCTCGATCCACAGAGACATATCGATTCAGCGAAAGCGAAATTCGGCATGGCAATTATTGATAAAAAAAGTGGTGAATTTATCGGTCGTGCTTCAATTTGTAATTTTGACAATCAAAATGGCGATAGATTTATCACGACACAAGAGCGAGAAATTACATATTTTATAGCAAAAAAATATCGTGGAAAAGGTATTGGCTTCGAGGTTTCAAAGCTTTTATGCGATTTTGCTTTTAACAATCTAGGATTGGAAAATATAGCAGCTGTAACAGATTTTTCAAATCAAATAAGTGAAAAAATTCTTCTAAATACAGGATTCAAATTCATCGCAGAATCTGAAATAGCTGACTATGGCAAGGAGAGATTTTTTCAATTAAGCAAAAATGACTTCAAACAAAAATATCCGAATGTAATAGATTTTTCTGAAGACGGCGATATATTGAAAAACTCATATTTTTTGAATGGATTAAACTCACATGAAGCAAAAGAAGAAATGATCGCTGAAATAGAAAAATACAATATTGGATCAGGGAAAACAACTTACAGACTAAAGGATTGGGGGGTTTCTCGTCAAAGATATTGGGGGTGCCCTATTCCAATGATTCATTGTCAAAATTGCGGATCTGTAGCGGAAAAAATAGAAAACTTACCAGTCAAACTACCAGAGTCGGTCGTCTTCGACGGCAAGGGTAATCCTTTAGCAAAAAATTCAGAATTTTTAAATTGTAAATGTCCGAAATGCGGAGCTAGTGCTACCAGAGAAAGCGACACTCTTGATACATTTTTCGATTCATCGTGGTATTTTGCAAGATTTTTAGATAATAAAAACCAAACCCAGCCATTTAACAAAAAAATTGTCAGTGAATTAATGTCAGTTGATCAATACATAGGCGGGGCTGAACATGCCGTTTTGCATTTGCTTTATGCTAGATTTTTCACAAAAGCGTTATGCGATATAGGATATCTTGACTCAAAAACCAGAGAGCCATTTACAAATTTGTTCAATCAGGGAATGGTCTTGCACGAAATATATAAAGACAAGGATACCGGAAAATATTTGTTCCCAAATGAGGTTTATAAAACTTCTGATGGTGTTTTTGCTAACATTACAACGAAATCCGAAGTTCAAGTTTTTGAACCAACGAAAATGAGTAAATCAAAGAAAAATGTTGTCGATCCAGATGACATGATAGAAACCTTTGGAGCCGATGCTGTAAGGCTTTTTATGACATCTGACTCACCGGTTGATAAAGATTTTCCTTGGTCAGAAAGCGGAATTAGAGCTGCTGCGAAATATCTAAATCGCTTATACAGAACAGCAATCATGGTAAATGATTTAAAATCTAATGCTCAAAAAGCAGATGATGAATCTTGTGGTTTAACAAAAAAAATCATCAAGGAATCTCATAAATTAATATACTTTGCATCTCGAGAAATGCAGAATTTTGGATTTAATAAAATAATTGCAAAATCACGTGAATTGCACAATCTTATTGATGAATCTAAATATGATAAAAACTACACCAATGCTATAATTTTTGGACTTGAATCAATCACCAAAGTCTTGTATCCTATAATACCTCACATTGCAAATGAAATAGCTGAAATAATTGGGTTTCAAGCCAATAAATATCCTGAATATGATAAAAATCTAATAGCAGAAAATGAATTTTCAATCGCAGTTCAGGTTAATGGAAAATTACGTGGAGAAGTTGTAATGTCGGGAAGTTTTACTGAAAATGATGTATTTTTAGCGGCACAAAAAAATGAGTCTGTTATGAAATATATCGATGGAAAAGAGATAAAAAAGGTGATCTTTGTTCCAAATAAAATACTCAGTATTGTTGTATAATGATGTTTAAATTCCTAAAACAAATTTTTCAGTGTATTATCTGTGAAAGAAGTATAATACTGAAATCCGAAAGAAGAATTCATACAATAAAGCTAAAAAAAACTCATCAAATTTTAGTTCTGATATTAACAATATTTTTACTATCAATTCTAACTGGATTCTTTTTTAATGGCATTAGACTTTACAAAAAAGCAAATAAAAAGCAAAATATGATAAACTCAATTATGCAAAGCGAAGATTCCGCAAGATCTGAGTTAAAAACTATGATCGACCAACTGGATGCCTTAAATGAATATTTATCAACTGTTAAAAAAACCAATACCATTATCGCAAAAAATCCAGAAAAAGAATATAAAAATGATAAAAATTCTTCCAATAATAATCATGATGAAATGTTAGATCAATCGACAAAAGAAGAAGATTCTTTTTTTGAGACAATAGAAATACCAGAAAATCCTGTTCTTGCATCACAAGACAAACCTGATTTAAATGCTATATCAAACTCCTCTGCCAATATTCAACAAGGTTCTGTTTTACATTTATCAAGTGAATTAAAAAAAAAAATAGATCAATCATATAAATTTATCGAAGGCAGATACATTTATTTGGTGAACCTACTTTCAAAAATAAATCTTTATAACTGCCAAGGAGTTAACTCTTCGTGGATCGCAAGAACTTTTGCAGATGCGGAAAATCTTGTTAGCTCTGCATTCGGAGCAAAAGATGGTGACAGACTGATAAAGATTATTAAAATGAAAATTTGTAGCAAGGGTGTTATACAAAAACTTGAAAACGACTATAAATTAATGCAAAAAATTCCGGATCAAAAAATTGAATTTATCAAAACCTTGCCAAAGCTAGAAAAAATCGTAGAAAACATACCACTTGGCACTCCAATGCATGGTAGAATGTCTAGCGGAATGGGCCATAGAGTTGACCCTGTTACTAGAAAATCGGGAGTTTTTCATGCCGGACAAGATATTGCTGCGCCAATCGGTACCCCAATATATACAAAAGCTACCGGAACGGTAATAAGATCTGGGTGGTTTAGTGGATATGGATTATGTGTTGATATCAAGCATGATTTTGGCATAATTACAAGATATGGACATCTAAAATCTTCTTTAGTTAGAGTTGGCCAAAGTGTTATAGATGGATCTATGATAGCAAAAGAAGGAAATTCTGGAAAATCAACAGGACCGCATTTGCATTATGAAATAAGAGTGAACAATGCGCCAATAAATCCAAAGAAGTTTATGTTTGTAAAAAAATAACAAATTCTCATCTTTGTATTGCAATTTATATTAAATAATATATTTTTTACCAAAATACACTTCTACAATGAATAAAAAAATAAAACTTACATCCAATGAACAAGATTCAATAACAATAATAGGTAAAAATTTCGCAATAAAAGGAGATGTTATATCTAATACCGGAGATGTCGATATACTTGGGATTGTTAACGGAAATTGCAAGATAAAAAAACTATTAATAAGAGAAGATGGAGTTTTAAATGGCAATATAAAATCTGAACATTTAATAATACAAGGAAGGGTAAATGGAAATATTGATGCAGAAAAAGTATCCATACTAGCAACAGGCAGAGTTTTTGGTGATATTTTTTATAAAGTGCTAAAGATAGAAGATGGTGCTATGATAGAAGGTAGCGTGAAGAAAAATAATGTTGTTGTTAAGTAATGTATCGAATAAATCAAGCAATATCAAGAATGGGAATAGCTACACGAAGAGAAGCTGATCGTCTCATAAAAGATTGTTTTGTAACTCTTAATTCCAATTTGGTTACTGATTTTTCTACTCTTGTTAGAATTGGAGATATAATAATAATTAACAAAAAATCATACAAGTTCGCTCCTCCTCCACTGGCGGTTTATATGTTTAACAAGCCGGTTGGTTGCATCACAGGAAGATCTGATCCAAATGGAAGGCCAACTGTTTTTGATGTAATACCACAAAAATACAACAAATTAATTTCAATCGGTCGTCTTGATTATAACACTCAAGGTTTGTTGCTTTTTACAAATGATGGTGAATTTGCAAGATTCATGGAGATTCCAAGCAGTGATATGAAAAGAGTCTACTCAGTTCGAGCACACGGATTTTTAAACCCTGAAAAATACGATAAAATTGTCTCCAAGGCAAGAGAAGGTCTTGTTATAGATGGTGTTAAATACGGAAAAGTCTTGATTAGATTTGAAAATGCTGAAAAAATAATCGCTACAGATAGAAGAACAGCAAAAAATCACAATCTTCAAGTCACTGTATTCGAAGGTAAAAATAATGAAGTAAGAAAAATAATGGCTAATTTTGGACTAACTGTCAACAGATTAACGAGAAGAAAATTTGGTGACTTTTTCATCGGAGGTCTTGAAGGTGGGAAAATGGTAAAAGCCGAAATTCCTGTAACAACAATGAATGAATTTAAAAAATATCTCGAAACGAATAACTAATATGGCAACCGATGAATACGATAAAATTGATAACTTTGAATGCAAGGATTTGCCGGAACAATCAGCCGGAATAAGCAGATCTGCAATTCAAAATATCACAATACCGGACAATTTTGTCAATAGAAAGGTATCATATTTTACAATAACAGATATAGCGAAAACAAAAATTATCGAACTTTTAAATGGTCGATCTACCAAATCTTCCGGTGTAAAAGTTTCAATTCGCTCCAAAGGATGCAGTGGATTATCATATAAAATAGAATTTGCTGACTATGGCGTTAATCTTTTTGATCAAGATGAAATGGTCGAATTTGAAAGTGATGATAGTAAAATTATTCGTATTTTTATCGATACAAAAGCCTCTTTGTTTATCATTGGAACCGTGATGGATTATGAAGTTGAGCAATTTAAAGAGGGTTTTATATTCAAAAATCCAAACGAAAAAGGAAAATGCGGATGCGGCTCTTCGTTTTATGTTTAGCAGGGTAGCTAAATTTAAAATATAAAACTACTTGCGTAATAAAATATTATCAATATAATGAAGTTGTAATTATTATATTATTTATGGAATCACGTCAACAAATGATCGAACAAGAAAATTTTCTTTTATCAGCCGATAAGGAAAATGTCAAGGAAGCGATTAATAGGATTAAATCAAGCAATGCATCATGCGATTTGTCCAATCTTAATTTAACATCTGAAGATTTTAATTATTTATTGAGTCTTGCTGAACTGAAGACTATGATCTCTGAAATGGAGGAGTTAGATATTTCAAACAATCAAATCAAAACACTATCACAAGATATTTCTGGTTTTAATAATTTAACACTTCTTGACATCCTTAACAATGGAATAGAGACATTATCAGGTACAATTAGCCTGCTTCAAAAACTAACTGATTTGAATATTTCGGACAATCAAATACAAGTACTTCCGCCAGAGTTTTTTGATCTTCGTAGCCTAGAGGCAGTTTTTATTTCCTCGAACCGAATACGAGAGTTACCGCGTGAAATTAGCAATCTTGAAAATTTAAAAAGATTGAATGTTTCTGATAATCAAATACAAAGATTATCATCAGAGACTGGCTTGCTTCAAAAACTAACTCACTTGGATATTTCCGGAAATCAAATAGAAGAATTACCACAAGCAATTGCACAGCTTAGACAGTTACGTAAATTTGATGCTCGCGGCAATCCATTAACCCGAGAAACGAGAAATTTTTTAACAAGAAACCCTCATCTTCATGCGATATACAATATGGCCGCATTTGATACTATACGGGATTGGAATGATGTGTTAAATGATACGTTGCTTAAAGGTGATGAAGAAATT
>CAMCTP010000053.1 GCA_945878495.1 Rickettsia typhi
GTTGAGCCTGTTGTTGTTGAGCCTGTTGTTGTTGAGCCTGTTGTTGTTGAGCCTGTTGTTGTTGAGCCTGTTGTTGTTGAGCCTGTTGTTGTTGAGCCTGTTGTTGTTGAGCCTGTTGCATTTTCCATCTCTCGTAGGCCTGCTTTAAAGAGTTAGCTTGCTGTTGCTCTTGTTGTTGAGCCTGTTGCTCTTGATCATATTGCTCCTGTTGGGCAGCTTGTTGTCTAGAAGCCATAAAAATAGATAAAAAAGTTGTTAAAAAATAGCTTGTCTTAAAATAGTATAAAAATATTAAATGTCAAATAAAATTATTAATTTTTTTCTTGCTTTTAAAATTACTAAACCCACATTTAAACATTTCAATCTTTTTCATTCTTAATATTATGCAATTTAACGACCTCGAAATCCCACTTCAAATAAAAAATAATCTATTTGAAATCGGATACGAAAACCCAACAGAAATACAAACTCACGCTATACCATATATACTTGAAGGATTTGACGTACTTGCTTCATCTAAAACAGGAAGTGGTAAAACCGGTGCTTTTGGTATACCAATCTTGGCAAAAACAATCCAAGTTAATCAATTTTCTCTTATACTCGTTCCAACAAGAGAGCTTGCAATGCAGGTAAAGGAATCAATCCAAAAAATGGCCGGAAATGAACACGTAAAAATGGCAGTTATTTTTGGTGGTTCAAGCATGCTTCGCCAAATTGATGTATTAAAAAGAAAGCCAAATATTGTTGTAGCAACACCTGGTAGACTTAAAGATCACATCGAAAGAGGAAATATCAAACTGGCAAATTTTTCAATGCTTGTTCTTGATGAATTTGATAGAATGCTTGACATGGGATTTAAAAATGAAATTAAACATATTATTTCTCAACTGCCACGAGAAAGACAGACTATAATGTTCTCCGCAACAACAAGAAAAACCATTCAAGATTCTGCAAAAGAATATTTGAAAAGCGATTACAAAGAAGTGATTGTTGGCTCTCAAGATGACGACCACTCTAATATAACTCAAGAGTTTATTATGGTTACAAGTCAAAATAAATTCCAAACTTTCTTTGATACAATTAAAAAAAACGAGGATAAATCAATTATTGTTTTCGTTTCAACCAAAAGAATGGCTGATGAGCTTGCTGAAAAACTTCATAATCAAGGATTTGCTGTTGAGCCTATACACGGTGATTTACAACAAAGACAAAGAGAGGCTGTTATTAAGGCTTTTCGTGCTGATAAAATAAAAACTCTAATAGCAACTGACGTTGTTGCAAGAGGATTGGATATACCGCATGTCGAAATTGTCATGAACTATGATATGCCAAAAAACCCTGAAGACTACACTCATAGGATCGGTCGTACTGGTAGAGCTGGAAAAGAAGGGACATCTATATCATTTGTTCTTCCTCAAGAGTCAAAAATTCATCGTGCGATAGCAACAAAAAAGACATCAGATGAATTTGAGTCTGATTTTGGTAAAAGATCACCTAGATCTGGCGGCTTTGGCGGTGGATCAAGATTCGGTGGCGGAGGTCAAAGATCAGGAGGATTCGGTGGCGGTTCTAGATTCGGTGGCGGAGGAGACAGACCTAGATCTGGTGGCTTTGGCGGTGGATCAAGATTTGGAGATGATAAACCTAGATTTGAACGCAGAGAAAGAGATGGTGATTCATCTGCTCCTTCAAGTTCATTTGGCGAAGATAGACCAAGAAGATCATTCGGAGGAGACAGACCTAGATCTGGTGGCTTTGGCGGAGGTCAAAGATCAGGAGGATTCGGTGGCGGTTCTTCTTCTGGAGGATCTTACAAGCCAAGAAAACCAAAATACGAGGATTAATATTAAAAATATTATCTATAGTTATTATCAAGAGCCCCTTTTATTTTGTAACGAAGTAGAAGGGGTTTTCTGTTATAAAATCTTGTTAATAGAGTTGAATATTTATTGCGTTTGACTTGATGTTCGAAATCAATGATTAAAATACCTATCAATCAATCCCTTAAAATCACCAGATTGGTTGAAAATTCCACTTGATATTCTTAGTGTGCATTCGATTCCTTGATAGCCAAGCAATTCAGGCATTTTAGATTTTTGTGATAAACCCCATGAACATGCCGACCCACCACTTGCCATAAATCCCAAAAAATCCAGCTTCATAAGCTCTTGCGATGTATTTTTTTCAGAATGAAAAAGCAATGATGTATTGGGCAATCTAAGGATTGATTTTCCAGCTAACCTAAAACCATTTAATTCCGCAGCAGCTTCAATTTGAAGTTGCAAATATTGATTATCTTTATATTGCTTGACTGTTTGTTTAGTTAATTTACAAGATTCGGCAAAGCCAAAAATTGCAGGAATATTTTGCGTTCCAGCCCTGTGATTGAATTCCTGCTGACCTCCGAATAATAACGGTTTTATTGGGGAATTTTTTCTAAACATTAACGCCGCAATCCCTATTGGACCATAGATTTTATGGCTTGAAATTGTTATATAATCAGGTAATATTTTGTCAAAATTAACGTCTATTTTTCCAAAGCTCTGTGATGCATCGGTGTGGAATAAAACTCCAAATTTTTTACATAAATCAGCTGCTGCCGTGATGTCATTTATTACGCCGGTTTCGTTATTTGCTTGCATTATGCTGACGAGTTTTGGCTGCTGTATTTTGATGATTTCCTCTAAATTATCGAGATCTATTTCGCCATTTTGATTATTTTTAACAAAGACGCTATTTTTTATGCTTTGTAAGATCGATGGATGTTCAAGCTCTGAAGTGCATACAAGGTCATTGCCGAAAGCTCTGACTACTTGATTGTTCGACTCCGATCCACATGATGTAAAAATTAAATCATAATCTTTTGCGTGTTCTTTGAGTGTAATTTCAAGAATTTCAGCCCTTGCTTCTCTGATTATGTTTGCAGCAATTTGCCCATAATGATGCACAGAAGATGGGTTCAATGGTGCGCTTGGTAGATTTTTTCCAATGTAAGCCTTAATATCCGGATGAAGTATAGTTGTCGCATTGTTGTCGAAATATATTTTTTCTTCTTGCATTTTGTTTATTATTTTATCAATTGTCATTAAACTTGTTTTTTTATGCAAGAAAAAATTTCACAAATCCAAAATAAATCACAGACAAATCTTTTTAAACAGATCATAACATCTTGTAAAAGGGACTTTGTCCTAACCATTGCTTCTACGATTGCAACCTCGATTATCGTTCTTTCATTCGGTTTTTGTGTAAAAAATATTGTTGATGCGATAGGAGGTGGAGCAGTTGATATTTTATTACCAATTTTGGTATTTTTATTCGTTGCAGTAATGCTTTGCATGTTTTCATTTTTTAGAAGCTATGCAAGCAATAGCATGGCTGAAAAATTTTGTAATGCTAAAAAATTATGGATTTTTGAGCAAACTACAAAATCTCAGATTAAATCTGTTTATGATGTCGGTTTCGAGAAATTAACCTCATCAATACAGGCTGATTTTGTAAAAATTAGATCCGCAATTGGCACAAACATGCCATTTTTTATCCGCAGCTCTTTTACCTTTGTTGGATCGTTAATTATATTATTTACAATATCTTTTAAAATAGCACTTTGCTCGTTTGGATCGATTATTGTCCTACTTTTACCGGCATTTTTATTGAAAAAAAAGCTAAAAGCCTTGTCAGCAAACATCACTCCTATGAGAAGTTCTTTAGATTCAGAAGTATTTGACTCAATCTTGAATATTAAATTGGTTAAAATATTTTCAAATGAAGCATCAGAGATTTCCATTAAACAAGCTAAGATAAATGAAATTTTCGCTCTTGAAAAAACAAGATTAAAAGTAAGAGCTTTATTTATCGCAGTTGCTATTTTTTCGGTTGTTGTTGGGTCGACTGTTGGTATTTATCTCGGCAATATAGCTGTTATAAATGCTGAATTAACAGCTGGAGATCTCGGTGCGTTTGTGCTTTATTCTGTTATGATGACCGCAGGTCTTGCCGGTGCCGGTGAAAATGGTGTTGAGTTTTTTCGCTCATTTACAAGTTGGCGAAATATCCTAGAAATTCACTCAAAATTAAAACCTGAAAATCTAGATTGTGGATCAAAAATTGATAAAATAAATGAAATATCAGTGAATGAAATAATGTTTAATTATGATAAAAAGGAAAATATATTAATACCAAATTTTACGACAAAAACTGGAAATCCAATAATTTTGAATGCTGAATCAGGCTCCGGAAAAACAACGTTTTTCGACATTTTAACAAAGTTTCATTTTGTTGATAACGGTAAAATTTCTATAAATTCCATTGATATTAACGAAATTTCAACCGCAAGTATAAGAAATAAAATAGCATATTTTAATCAGCAATCCGCCGTTATGGATAAAACCCTGCTGGAGAATCTGCAATACTCAGGAGAGTTAAATTTTGATAAAATCAAGCAAACAATGCACAACTTCAATCTTCAAAGCTTGATTGAAAGACTTGAGGAGAAAATATCAAACCTATCTCTTTCGGGCGGAGAAAAAACTAGAATTGGATTGTGTTCAGCAATATTAAAACAAGCCAATGTCTACATCTTTGATGAGCCTACGACAGGTCTTGATTCTGATAACTCAATCCTGATTTATGGAGAAATTAATCGCCTTGTTGAATCCGGTAAGATTGTTTTCATCGCATCTCATGATTATGAATTAACTAATTATTTCCCAAATGCTAAAATTATCAATATCGTGAAAAGTAGTTGATTTTAAAAAAATATCCAGCATCTAAAACCTAAATCTTTTTACAATATGAGCAAAACAGAACTCGATCCATATAAATACTTTGAAAAATACCTAAAAGATTGTGGTACATTAGTTGATACTGATCTGGAAAGATACTTAAATATTGATGATAGTAGAGATTTGTCTGATATAATTTCTGCGATAAATTATAGCATTTTCTCTGGTGGTAAAAGAGTTAGGCCATTTTTGTTAATAGCTATATCTGATATGCTTGGAGTTTCAAGGGAATTGTCGGTAAAATTTTCTGCCGTGGTTGAAATGATTCATACCTACTCTTTAATACACGATGATTTACCCGCTCTTGACAACGACGACTTGAGAAGAGGGCAACCATCCTGCCATAAGAAATTTGGTGAAGCAACCGCAATACTAGCAGGAGACGCATTGTTAAATCGTGCTATTGAGGTTTGCTTGATAAAAGATGACGAACTCGACGATGAAAAAAGGATAAAAATCATGCAGGAAATTTTTAAGGCTACTTCAATAAAAGGCTTGCTTGGTGGTCAAATACTTGATATCAACGCAGATAAGAAAAAGATTGTTGAGTTAGAAGATCTTGACAGAATTAATAACATGAAAACAGGTGCTTTATTTAGCATTTGCGCTAAAATTCCATTTATATTGTGCGAAAATCCTGATCACGAAAAATTTCGCCCAAGAGTTGAAATGTACATTAAAAGTCTTTCATCGGCCTTTCAGGTTGCCGATGATATCGATGATTACGAAAAGGATAAACTAAAGGGCAAAGAAAATGCAAATATCGCTCACATGACAAGTATTGAGCATGCAAAACATGAATTGGAGATATTGACAAACCAAGCGATAGAAATGGTTCAGCCAATAAAAATTGATTGCTCTGACCTACTTGTGCAGTTTGCAAAATTTCTTAATAAACATATAAATGGTTAAACTATGTTTGAATTTAATACTGAAAATATAAAAAAAGCTGATCAAATATTAAAAAAATATCCAGACGATCAGTCGAGATCTGCCGTCATGCCTTTGTTGTGGCTTACACAGGAGCAGGATGGTCAAAATATCTTGAATAAAGATAAAATTGAATATGTGGCAAAAATGCTAAATCTTCCGGAAATAAAAGTCTATGAAGTTGCATCATTTTACACAATGTACAATTTAAAAGATGTTGGTCAATACCATATTCAGGTCTGCGGAACTGTACCTTGTCATCTAGTTGGTTCGAAAGATATTCTATCGGCGTGCAAAAACTTTCTTGGGGT
>CAMCTP010000054.1 GCA_945878495.1 Rickettsia typhi
ATTAATTTACTTTTTAGATTTTTTCTTGGTATTTTTTATCTTTTTTTTGTCATCTTCTTCGCTTAGTCCAGCTTTGAAGTTTTTAATGCCACGACCAATTTCTCCCATAACATTTGGCAGTTTTCCAGATCCAAACAAGATTAAAACTAAAAAAAGAATAAGAACTAATTGCCATATTCCAATTGACATAGTGGTAAAAAATTTATATTACGGACAGGGTTTTTTTCATTCTAAATGAGAAATCATCAAGTTCATCTTTAGTTAAGTTTAACCTAGGTAGGATTCTAATTACATTGTGTTTTGATGAAATCGTTAGCATTAAATTTGCTGTTTTTTTTGCAAGTTCCGTGAATTCAAAATTTGTCATTATTGATTCATTTATTTTTATACCCCTTAACATTCCAAGACCCCGTAGTTCTGTTATTATTCCGTTTGAATGATTTACTATATCATTTAATGCCATGCCAAGATTTTCACCAGTTTTTCTGGTATTTTCGATAAATTCCGGATTTGAAATTCTATCAAGGGTGTAGCTTGCCAGTCCGCACGCAAAAGCGTTTCCGCCAAATGTTGAGCCGTGAGTTCCAACCGTCATGTGTTTTGCGAATTTTTTAGATACAATGCAAGAGCCAATTGCCGCTATTCCGCCACCCAGAGCCTTTGCATTTATGAGAATGTCCGGCGTTATTTCAAAATGCTCAAAGCAGTTTTTTTTGCCACTTCTTACAAGACCACACTGAACTTCATCTGATATTAGGATTATTTCTAGATCATGGCAAATTTGTCTAATTTTTCTGACAAATTCTTGATCACACCTTATAACTCCTCCTTCGCCTTGAATTGGTTCGATTATTATTGCGGCAGTTTTGTCTGATATTAGACTTTTTATCGATTCGATGTCGTTTAAATCAGCATGGACAAATCCTTGAATTCGTGGCTCGAAACCTTCGAGGTACTTTTCATTTCCCTGAGCTGCTAGAGATCCGAGTGTTCGTCCGTGAAATGAATTTTTAAAGCATATAATTTCATTTTTATGCGTTAATCCTTCTTTGTAAAAATGCCTACGAGCTATTTTTATTGCAGTTTCAACAGCTTCTGTACCGGAATTTAAAAAATAGACGAGACCGTCAATTCCGCTAAAATTTATAAGCTTTTCAGCCGCATCCTCAAGTTCTTTTGTACGAAAATTTACTGATACATGGTTGATTTTTTTTATTTGCTCGCATGCGATTCCTTCGAGCTCAGGATCTGAATAGCCAAAAATATTTGATGCTACGCCAGATATAAAATCAAGGTATTTGTTGTTTTTATCGTCAAAAAAATACGCTCCTTTTCCATGAGTCACAAGCAAATTTTGTCTTGGTACTACTGGTAGCAGGTTTTGCATATTTTTAAGAACAAATGTTGTTTATTTTAAAAAGAAAATATTAATTTGCAACGAATATTTTGCTATATATTATTAACTTTATTTTTCATGATGGGTATATTTTTTCTTGCATTATATTCTTTTTAATTTTAGATAGATATCGATTATGTTTTCTTGAAATATGTCACGATTAATTTTTATCACAGGTGGCGTAGTTTCGTCTCTGGGGAAAGGAATAGTTGCATCATCGATAGCAAATATATTGCAAAATTACGGATTTAATGTTAATATTAAAAAGTTAGATCCATATCTTAATATCGATCCGGGGACTATGAATCCAATTCAACATGGTGAGGTTTTTGTGACAAATGATGGAGGCGAAACTGACCTTGATCTTGGACATTACGAAAGATTTACCGGCAAGAGAATGTCAAAAAATAATAGCATTACAGCTGGAAGAATTTATGAAAAATTATTACAAAAGGAGAGAAATGGAGATTATTTAGGTAAAACGGTACAGGTTGTTCCTCATGTCACTGATTTGATTAAAGAGTTCATTTTAAAAGATTTTGAAGGCTATGATTTTACAATCTGCGAAATTGGTGGAACGGTCGGAGATATAGAGGGGCAGGCATTTCTGGAATCTATAAGACAGGTTCAGTTTGAGCTTACAAAAGCCAAATCTATGCATATTCATGTTACTTTATTGCCTTATATTTCTGCATCTCAGGAATTAAAAACCAAGCCAACACAAAATTCAGTCAAAGATTTGATGTCATTTGGAATATTAGCAGATGCTTTGGTTTGCAGAACATCTATTCCATTGGAGCAATCTGATAGAAAAAAAATTGCTTCGTTTTGTAATGTTAAATTCGAAAATGTTATTGAAGCACCTGACGTTGACAATATATATAAAGCACCAATAGTGTACAAAGAAAATGGAATAGGAGGGGCTGTTTTGTCTCATTTTGACATGTTTGCAAATGGTGAGTTATTCAAATCAAATGAATCGAAATGGCTGGATTTTATAAAAAAATCTGATTCAGTGAAAGATGATTTAAAGATTGGAATCGTTGGCAAATATACGGCATCTAGTGATGCTTATAAATCACTCATAGAGGCTATAAAGCATGCAGCGATATTTCTAAATAAAAAAGCGTCAATTATTTTTATCGACTCGATTTCAATGCTTGAGAATCAAGCGAAAGCTAATGAAGTTTTGCATGAATTGGATGCAGTGATTGTTGCCGGTGGTTTTGGTACTGAGGGAATGCTTGGAAAACTTGAAGCTATTAAATATTGCAGACAAAACAATAAAAGAATGCTTGGTATATGTCTTGGAATGCAGCTTTCAGTGATAGAATTTGCAAGAAATGTATGTGGTTTAAATGTTACATCGGCTGAGTTCGGAACATTGGCAAATGATTTTCAAAATGCCGAATTTATAGTAAATACAATGCAAAAATGGGAGCTAGATTCTGGAGAAATTGTTTATAAACAGGATCAGCTTGGTGGATCCATGAGGCTTGGCTCTCAGGTATCAATGGTAAAAGATAAAACCTTGGCACGCAAAATATATAATGTCGATAAAATATCAGAAAGACACAGGCATAGATATGAGGTTGATGTTGCTTACGCTGATAAACTTGCTAAATTTGGCGGGATTTTTTCTGGATTATCGCCAGATGGAGGTTTGCCAGAAATTTTTGAAATTTCAAGCTATATAGATTCACAAACTAAAGAAAAGATTAATCTTGATTTCTTTGTTTCTTGTCAATATCATCCGGAGTTTAATAGTGATCCATTAAATCCAAATAAGATATTTATAGCATTATTGCAGAGTTAATGGTTTTTATCAAAAGATTAAAAAAGATTTATACTTTTGTATTATTTGCCACAATAATTGTTTGTCTTGATTCAAGAGTTTCCTTTGGAGCTGATGCAAAATCTTCCTCTGTAAAAATTGAACAAAGCAGCCTTGATGCTTATAATGATTCAACCAATATTACGGGGACTACAAAGGCAGATGAGAGAAAAAATTCTCAAATAGACAAACTTGCCACACAATATGAAGATGCAAAAAAAGGAAATATTGCCAAAGAGAAGAAAACCATGGCTGAGAAAAATATAAATGAAACAGTTGAAATAAAAGATCTGGTACAAACAAAAAATTCAATCAATGGAACTTCGGTAAATAGAGAAATAACAAGAAAACCATTTCAGCCGAATTCTCCAATTGAGATTGATCAGGAGCAAAATAGCGATAAAAAAGATGTAAAAATAAGCATTCAAACAGTAGACGAAGAGTCTCTAAATGCTGCACAGCTTGAGCTAAAAGCAAGAGTTGAGAAATCAAGGAGAAAAATTCTAACAAATGAACAGATAGATGCTATGGGGTTACCTTTCCCAAATTCAAATAAAATGTACGATAAAAAAACTCAAATGCCTCCTTATAACATAGCTAAGCGATATTATAACAAGGAGAATCGTCATTTAGTTCCGGTTGAATTTGAATTCGATTTCATACAAGAGGCGTTTAATTTAATTGGTAGTAAAAATTTTACCAAGGAGAAATTTTACGCAATTGTTGGAAAATTAACCCAGCCACATGTGCTTGATGAATATGGAAACACCTTATTAATGCACGCTATTTTTCATAAAAAAGAGCCTGTTATTATATACTTAATTAAGACTGGAATGGATTTAAATAAGCGAAATGCCTTTGGAGTTTCTCCTTTGCATTTAGCTGCATATACCAAATCTCATACAGCAATTGTTGCATTGCTTGAAGCTGGAGCTAACGTTAATGTTGTTGATTTATATGGAAATACTCCGGTGATGTATTCGGCAATGTCTGGTGATTTATACGGAGTTTCTAGATTGATAGAATTTGATGCAGATTTAGACGTTATTAATATTAATAAATTAGAGATTATGGATTTTGCATATTCTTCAAGAAATTTAGCATTGATAAATCTATTAATCAGACATGATAAAACGCTTATGAGAAGGAAAGACAAAGAAAAAATTGGCGTGATAGAAGAGGGCGATTTGCTTTACACGGATGTTGGTAGATCTTTGATAATTGAGTATGAGGAAAATATAGTAAGATCTCATTATTTTTATTATGCCAATTAGATTTCTTGAGGCTTGAATATATCAGCGAATTCTTCGGTAATTGAGTTTTTTGAAATTAGAGATATTTGTCTGTATTTTTTGTTTTCAATGCTCATAATTTTAAACTTTTGATTCATGCTATCAATACTGTATTTTGGTAAAATTCCACAGTAATTGCCAGACTCTATCATTGCTTTTACGACCTCTATGCTTGTTGCCGAAAAGGTATTTTTATTGACTCTTTTGCATATTTCCGTAATGCTAATATTAATGCAATTTCCATCTTCAAGAAGGATTATTTTATTTTCCTTTATTGCAGATTCTAGGTCTGCATTTGAGTCTTTTGGTGATACAAAAACCAGTTCTTCTTGATATAAATTTTGCATATTGAAGTCAAGCTTTATAACGTCAGGATAGCTTGCTATTATTCCACAATCGATTGTTCCATTTTTTAATTGTTGAATTATATCGTCGGTTTTTAACTCGTAAAAATAAGTTTTTATTTTTGAATTTCCTGAAATTTTACCGGCTATTTTTGGCAGTAGATATGGTGAAATTGTTGGTATTATGCCAATTTTTACTTCAATATTTTTAGCATTTGCGGCGATTTTCTCTAGATCTTTAAAATGAATCATAATTTCTTGGCATTTTTCGATTATTTTTCTTCCAATTGGGGTTGGCGTAGTATTGTTTCTTTCTCTGTTGAAGATTTTGATCCCGATCATGGCTTCAATTTTATTTAATTGCATGGTCATTGCCGGTTGGCTGACATTTGATTCAATTGACGCCTTGAGTATGCTTTTTGTTTTATATGTCGATATTAGGTATTCCATTTCTCTTTGTGTGATCATTGTATATAAGTAAAATATATTTTTAATATAAGAAATATATATTTGATATATATAATAGTCAATATTATATAATGAGTAAGATTTAAAAAGGTTGTCTTTTTAAACAAATTGTTTTTTATTTTTATGTTGACAATTGGTGATAAATTCCCAGATTTTAATTTAAAAGCTACCGTTGCTATCGATTCAATCGAAACGGCTTTTAGTCATGTTTCAAACGATACCT
The DNA here is from genome assembly GCA_945878495.1 of Rickettsia typhi. Lineage (GTDB taxonomy): Bacteria > Pseudomonadota > Alphaproteobacteria > Rickettsiales > Deianiraeaceae > CAMCTP01. The sequence goes on from CAMCTP010000054.1 coordinate 5,558, forward strand.
ACGCTGGAAAATGGCTTTGTGTATTCTTTTGGCCAAAAGATTTTACATTTGTATGTCCAACGGAAATTGCTGAATTTGGAAAATTAAGCAAAGATTTTGCTGATCGTGATTGTCAAGTTCTTGGCGCTAGTATTGATAGTGAATTTGTTCACCTTGCTTGGAGAAAAGATAATGATAGTCTGAGAAATTTGCCAATTCCGATGCTTGCAGATATCAAGCGTGAGCTTTCAACTGAACTTGGAATTTTACATAAAACTGAGGGTGTAGCACAAAGAGCAACATTCATCGTTGATCCAAATGGAATCATCAAATATGTTGAAGTTACTGATTTAAAAGTTGGACGCAAGCCGTCTGAAGCTTTAAG
>CAMCTP010000055.1 GCA_945878495.1 Rickettsia typhi
TAAAGCAATTCATATCAACGCAAGCCTGCATCAAATCCTCCGATCCAGTAAAGCAATGCATAATACACGAAAATTTCTCCCCGCATTTTCTATTTTTCAAAATCTCAATCGTCTCATTTTCGGCATTTCGTGAATGAAAAATAATCGGCAAACCAGATGAAATAGATGAATCAATATGTCGATTTACCATTTCTACCTGAATATCTTTTGATGGATTATTCTCATGATAAAAATCTAAACCAGTCTCTCCAATGGCAACAATTTTATGATTTTTTTTTACAATATCGACAACTTTTTCAACATCGAAATCCATTAAAGCAGATGAATCTGGATGAGTGCCGATCGAGCAAAAAATGTCATCACCAAAATTTAAAATTGGCAATATATCAGAATTGAACATACTAGTTTTTGTGGATATAGCGATCATTTTCTTAACCCCATTTTCCCTAGCAGAGGACAAAACATCACAAAGACTATTGCCATCCCGATTGATATAATCAAGATGGCAGTGAGTGTCTATTAAATTTATCATCATTAACTCTCCTCAGCCTGAATTTGCGGAGCGGCTGGAGCTGGTTTATTTTCAGATGAAAGACCTGCGCCAAGAGTTCTATTAATAAATCTAGAAATATCAGCCTCTTTAACGCCCATTTTTTTCAATTCATCGTACATTTTTACATTATTTTTGAAGTGATTTTCAACTCTTTTAATGTCAATTATAACTCTAACATAAAGAGTTCCATCGCTAGGACTTTGGTAAATTTCTTTTCTTTGAAATCCGCTAATATCAAGTCCATCGACAACTGACCTTGTCAAAGATGAGAATGTTTTCGCAACATTTTCAGCCTTCTGTGCAACGGTATCCTTTCCAGATGAGTTGGCTGTTCCTGAAATTTCTTGTTTTACAGAGTCCTCAACAACCTTGTCTACTCTTGTTTTAATTTGTGAACCAAGATTTCCAATTCCATCCAATTCAGCTTTTTGAAGCTGCTCTCTAAATCCTAAAAGTGGAGATTTTTCCGCTATACCAACAGCTGCCAATTCATCCTTTGTTTTTGAAACTGAATACGGATCAAAAACCCACTCAGGAAGATTCATAGACTCCAAAGATCCTCTTTTATTGCAAGCGACGAATGCTAGCGCAATTAAAGAAATTGATAACGCTTTTTTAATCATATTTTCAAATAAATATACAAATTTATACCATATAATAATTAATTGTCAAGCCACTAAATTCTTGGACATAATTTCACAATATTTTCCCGAAAATTAAACTCCAAGCCAATCAAGTCGGTATTAAATATAGCAAAATCTATTCCCAAGTTTTTCAAAATCGACTCTGAAATTGATGCGCAAACTGCTGAAACTCCAATTGCGATAGTATAAATATCCACACACAAAGACAGCAAGCAATCAAAAATTTCATCGAACCTATCCTCTTTTGCTATTTTCCAAGGTGCAACACGATCAATTAAAGCGTTGCAATCCATTGCAATTTTTAATACTTCATTTATCGCGCCGGTCAAATCTAGATTTTGATATAAATTCGAAATATTTTCAAGATTTCCGCACGATCGATCAGCGAGCTTTTTGTCAATCACAAATTTACGATCACTGCAATATTTTTTTGCCATAGATATCGTTCTCTGTGTTAAATTTCCGATATTATTGACCAAGTCAGCATTTACAGTTTCCACGAGCAATTTTCTTGAGTAATTTCCGTCATTCCCAAATGGCATTGACCGCAAAAGAAAGTACCTAAAACAATCTAATGCAGTGCCATAAAAATCTCCGGATTTTGCAATTTTTGCAATCGTTTTTGAATAAATTGACCTCGCCTCAACCTCGTCAATCTCAAGATTTTTAGCTATTTTATCAAATCCAATCTCACCAGAATCAAGCAATCCGCACCTTGCTTTAATAATATATCCAGCATTTTCATCAAAAGCCGTCAAAACTTCATCAAGTTTTTTTTCGTTATGTAAAATCTTCGCAACTAAATACCCAATTTCTTCAATTGGATCAATTGTATTTTTTAGAGATTTGGATATTTTTTCTCCATTATTAGTCCACCAGCCATGTGCAAATAATCTATCAAATAAAATCTTACCATCGATTTTTGAATTTATAGCATCAATTCCATTGTTTGAAAAACAGCTTACACCATCAATTTCGGTATCTTCTGCTAAATTTACCATACCAAGTAAATCGGAATATTTAATCTTTTCAGCGATTAAAAATGCCGGCCAGAAAACTGCATGAAATCTCAAAATATCCTTACCAACAATATGAGTAACAACTGATTCGTCAGATCTATTACTCCAAAAAATGTCTCTCTTTTCAGATAACGCTGATAAATAATTCGTCAGTGCATCAAGCCAAACATAAACGCTTTGCCCCTCTTCAATTGGAATCCCCCATGGTAAATTCTGCCTAGAAATACATAAATCCTGCAAATGATCAGGCTTAAAAAAACCGTGGCTTGCTTTCTCAAAATTCAAGCCTGATAAAAATGATAAAACCTCAGTATATTTTTGATGCGGTTTTATTAAATCCTTATTCTTTAAAAATATAGCCAATAAGATTTTTTGAAAAGCCGATAGTTTAAAAAAATAACATTCCTCGGTTTTAAATTCAACCTCAGCACCTGTTGGAGCCTTACCATCAACCAATTCCGACTCGGTATAAAATGCTTCATCTCTAACCGCATACCATCCGCTATATTTTGATTTATATATATAACCATTAGCCTCTAATGTTTGCCAAAATTTTTCCACAAAAGGAACATGCCTACCTACTGCCCTACTCTGATCAGTGATTTCACCGGTTTCAAGATCTCTACCCTCGGTTGTTCTGATAAAATTCTCACCATCTACACCAAAGCCAAATTTACCATCCTGATTGTTAAAATTAGACAAATCAAACCTACCATAAGACGCCATACAATTTGAATCAATTGTCATTTGCCTGAAAAACTCAGATATTTCATTGCAAAATTTCATTGGATTTACGCCCTTCGCCTCTGCCGATCTTAAAATTTTCTGCCCGTGTTCATCAGTACCTGTCTGACTTCGAACATTATACCCTGATAAAAAATACGATCTAGCGCAAACATCCGCAACAATACTTGAGTAATAATGACCAATATGCGGAACATCATTTACATAATATATCGGCGTTGTAATATAGGCTGTTTTCATTTTAGTAATTAAATCTAGTGAAAACTCAAGAAAAAAAGATAATTTTCAAGAAAATAAATTGCATATAAGAAAATAAAAAATATCAATCAAAAAAGCTATTTTAAAATGTTAAGTAATTTAAACCAAGCTCAACACGAAGCAGTTATAAATACCGAAGGTCCAGTGTTAGTTTTAGCCGGAGCTGGAACTGGAAAAACAACGGTAATAACCAACAGAATAGCCTATTCAATACAGCAAAATCTTGCAACTCTTGATGAAATTCTTGCAGTTACCTTTACAAATAAAGCAGCAAATGAACTAAGAGAAAGAGTATTTAGAGCGATTGGACATTCAGAATTTTTCGAATCTTGGATAGGAACATTTCACTCAATATGCTTGAAAATTTTAAAACTTCACGGTGATCTAGTCGGGCTAATGCCGAATTTCATGATAGCCGATACGTCAGATCAAAAACAAATACTAAAAAGAGCTCTTGAATATCTAAAAATTTCTGAAAAATCAGCGCCAATAAAAATAATATTTTCCAAAATATCAAAAATAAAAGACGAAAATATAGATGAATCAAATGTTCAGGAGTTGTCAAAATTCAATCAATCCGAGATTGATATGAGTATTATTTTTCCAAAATATCAACAACTTCTTAGAGAGTCAAATCTTGTGGATTTTGACGATCTTATAGTATTGACAACAACCCTATTCCGTCAACATCCTGACGTTCTAGATCTCTTTCAAGAGAAATTCAAATATGTGTTAATCGATGAGTACCAAGATACAAATAAATCCCAATACAACCTAATCTCAATGCTGGTTTCAAAACGCAGAAATATATGCTGCGTTGGCGACGATGATCAATCAATATACTCGTGGCGTGGAGCGGATGTTGGAAATATCCTGAATTTCCAAAAATATTTCAAAGATGCCAAAGTTATAACTCTTAATGCAAACTATCGCTCAACGCAAAACATACTAGATATAGCAAGGGAAATAATATCAAATAACTCCAAAAGATACGAAAAAAATCTTACCGCTCAAATTCAAGATCAACGAAGCGCAAAGGTAATTACACTATACGATGGAAGGCAAGAAGGAGATGAAATTGCTCAAATAATTAAAGATTTAACCTACAGCGGAGAGTCATCGTTCAATAAAGACATGGCTGTTCTTGTTAGAACAACGGCTCAAATGCGAGCAATTGAGGAGTCATTTATAAAAAGAAGGATACCATATAAAATAATCGGTGGTGTTAAATTCTACGAGAGAAAAGAGATAAAAGACGCTATCGCCTATATCAAACTTTTACTCTCCGATAGCGATGTGGTTTCCCTTGAGAGGATTATAAATGTCCCAAAAAGAGGAGTTGGAGAAAAAACATTCGGCTCAATTATAAATTACGCATCAAACAACAATCTGCCAATTTTAAAAGCCATGGATCGAATGTCTCAAAATCATGATTTTAGCCCAAAGATTAACGAAACGATAACTGATTTAGCCGATAAAATCAAGGATGCAAGACGAGATTTGGCAAATGCAACCCTGCCAATTGTTCACATAGTATCAACATTTTTGGACGCAATCGGATACATAAACATGATGAAAATTGAACTTGAAAACGATCCATCGTATGAAAAAAAACTCGACAATGTTGACGATTTAATAAACAATCTATCACAGTATTCAAATCTAATAGACTTTTTTGACCACATTTCCCTAGTCAGCGATCAAGACTCAATTGACGAAAGTGACTTCGTAAATGTCATGACAATTCACGCATCAAAAGGACTTGAGTTTGATACAGTTTTCATCCCGGGAATGGAGGACGACCTATTTCCAAACAAACGAGTTGTTGAAGAAAATAGCGTAAAAGGAATGGAAGAAGAACGAAGACTTGCCTATGTTGCAATCACAAGAGCAAAGCGAAATTTATACCTCCTGCACTCAAAAGTTCGTTTCTTGTATGGTAAATTTATACCTGCAAGTCCATCAATTTTTCTATCAGAAATATCAAAAGATTTATACCAGAAAATCGATAAAACATCATCGGCAGCTCTTGAACATAATGGAATGAAGCAAAATTTCAGCTACAATATACATCAAACCAAAACATATTATACTGATAAATCAGACGCATCGGCAGTTCGTTCAAGATACCAACAAACCTCAATAGATAAATATAATCAGTCATTTTCGACATCAACAAAACCTGTGGTAGAAAAAAATGTCCAAAGCGTCAAGCACGACAAATACGGCACTGGAGTTGTTGTTAGTCAATTGGGGCAATTCTCAGAAGTCAGATTCCAGTCAGGAATAAAAATGGTAGTTGCATCAAAAGATTTGCAAAATATCTAAATCTAGAACTAAAAAGCTAAAGTTTTTTCGGAATCTCAACCGCTCCCTTGACCTGATCTTTTACCTCCGAAACAACAGAGTCAACTCTGTCTTTGCCAAGCATTTTATAGATATAATAAGCGATAAAAATGACAAGCAGCCATTTTATACAAAATATTAAAAAGCGAAACAACATAAAGCATGTATTTATTAAATAATAAATAAACAGTATTTTTCAATTTGCAACAAAAAGCTTGATTTTTTAAAATATTAGACTAGTCTTTATAGTATTATATTTTTGTACAACATTGTCAAAACAAGTAGAAGACTTTGAAATA
>CAMCTP010000056.1 GCA_945878495.1 Rickettsia typhi
TAAGTCAAAAGCTATTGACTGGTAATGATAATAAAATCAGGAGAAATAGCAATAAAAACCAACCCCGATAAAGCTCTTATTTCAAAGCTCTCAAAATCAAAAAACAAGAAAGTAGTTGGTTCACTGATAATAAAATATTGCGATTCAGATTCACTGTCTCTGTGCATATCGGTATCGAAGAAAATTTCCAAACTTGCAACCGATCGTAATTATATTAAACGTTATATCAGGAGCGCTTTCTTACAGTATTGCATAATGAAAAATATAACAAATATCGCTTTTTACATTGTTGTGACAAACAAAAAGATGCCGAAAAGCCTTGAAGCTATTCTCGCTGCAGAACTAAATTTTTAGCAACCAATTACTTTCTTAAATTTAACATCTTTGATGAATAAACAAAGAGTTAAAAAAAGTGCAAGAAATTCCATGCAAACCATTACCAAAGCCGTAGATCTAAAATCATCTGTATAAAAATACGATGATAATTGCATGCCAACTGCTGCAAATATACTTTTACCGATATTTATCATAGATGATGTAATGCTTTTTAAATGAGGTACTGAATTAATAGCAAAAACATAAAGAGTATTGATTGTAACAACCGCCCCGACTGATAAAATTACAATTGTTAATGTAAAATAAGCTGGATGCGAAAAAGGCTTAAATAGCAATGCGTAAAGCATGATTGCCAAAAATAAAAGAATTAGAAATATACTTGCACAGTAGCAATATTTAATGTTTTTCTGATTAACAAAAAAGCCGCTTAAAATCGAGCAAACCCCAAATGACAAAACCAAAATTCCCTGATAAAATCCAAAATCTTCAATTTTAACACCCATTGATTTTATTAAAATTAGAGGAGCCATTCCTACAAAGCAATAATACAAACCTATAGATATAGTAACAGCGAAAATTGCTATCATTGATGATTTATTTCGAAAAACCTCCGCATATCCAGAGAAAAACCCATCAGATTTTTTCACTCCCTTTGAATCTTTTTTTTGATCATTCTCCAAATTAAAGTAATTAAAACAAACAGCAAGAATGCCAAGTACAATCAGAGCAAGAAAAGTGCCACGCCAACCCATATAGATAGTCATATAAGCCCCAAGTAGCGGTGCTACGCATATACTGAGCGTTGATGCTCCAGCTAAAAAATTTACAGCCTGCTGCTGTTTTTCGGGTTTAAATTTATCAAATACAAACAACGTTATAAGGCTCATCGGCGCCGATACGCCAATTCCTTGAATCACCCTTGCAACTAAAAGAGTGGCGTATGAATTTGCAAAAATACAACAAACGGTTCCAATTAAAAAGATATAAAAACCAATTTCAATAACTTTTTTTTTACCATATTTATCGCTAAAAGCTCCGACAAATATTAACGCTACGCAATTTGCTAAAACATTAGCACTTAACAATCCCTCGGTTTGAAATTCTGTTAAGCTAAAAAAATCTTGAATTTCCGGAAATGCTGGAACGCAAATATCTATCTCCGCAGAAGCTACAAAGCTGGAAAATATTAATGTGAAAAAAAACCACCATTTCATAAATTTTACTTTGCTAGGCAGGAATCTGATTTAATTCTACATTTTGCAATTAAATTTTCATATGCTTTGTTATGAGGATTTAGCTCATCTGTCTCTAGAGCTCTACTTGCAAAAAATATTGCTTCATAGTACATATCAAGTTTTTCATACTCGATAGCTAATGCAAAATTCAAATTTGCAATATCTACATGGTAATCAAAATGAGCATTTGATGTCATAGATATAATTTTTTTGTACTGCTCTACAAATCCGATAAAATCTTTTATTTCAAAACATTTTTCTGCTGTAGAATAAAGAGAATTGATTGCTTGATTATTAATTGATTCATTTTTTGTTTTGTTATTTACTCTATGGTTAAATAGAAAAGCTTCGGTATCTTCTATCAAATTATATGGTATATACTCCATCAACCCTTCAATATAAGAAGATTCGTAAATGTTTCTTAATCTAAAAGATTCTCTAAAATCGTCTTGAAAATCTGATGATTGCATTAAGAATTTAGCAAACCCTCTAGCATAGTAGCTATCTGCATTTTCCCTGTATATAGATATTGATTTGTTAAAACAATCTATTGAGTCACTAAACTTTCCAGATTTTAAAAGACCGCATCCAAGATTAAAGTATTCATAAGATCCCTGATAATGAAACTCTGAATGAAAAGAAGAAATATCGAGTATCTTATTTTTTAGATTTTTGATTATGTCTTGTTGTTTAGCATCAGACATATAAATTCTATTCGTCAGATGATGATAGTTTTGTTCTTCCTTTTTGTCTTCTTCTTCTAAGAACGGCTCTACCTCCGGCAGTTTTCATTCTAGCTCTGAATCCGCACATTCTTCTTCTTTTTATTTTACTTGGGTTGTATGTTATTGACATAAATACTTTACATGATAGTTTATATTAAAAATCAATTTGTTATTAGTCAAGAAAAAAGTTGCAAATAAAAAAAATTGATAACACTAATGTCCGAAGAGTTTTGCTAAAAACAATGAATTTTGAAGAAATAAAAGCACTTTTACCTCATAGATACCCAATGTTATTGGTTGACAAAGTTATTGAGTTTGAAAAAAGCAAATACATTAAAACGCTAAAAAATGTCTCTGGAAATGAAGAATTTTTTGTCGGACATTTTCCATCTGAAGCTATAATGCCTGGGGTTCTGATTGTTGAGTCTATGGCGCAATCATGTGCAATATTAACCATGAAATCTTTTGCCGATGAAAATGGTGATATGTCTGAAATAAAAGGTAAATCCGTATATTTCATGTCAATCGAAAATGCTAAATTTCGAGCAAAAGTAGTACCGGGAGATGCAATAATTCACACAGCCACGCTAACAAAACAAAAGGGTAAAATATGCAAGTTCGACATCAAAACACATGTTGGCGAAAGCTTGGTTGCTGAAGCATCTATAATGGCCATGATAGCTGATTAATTTAAAAAGTAAATATGAACCTAATTCACCCAACAGCAATAATAAATAAAAACATCAGGCTAGGTAAAAATGTAAAAATAGGAGCTTACTGCGTTCTTGAAAGTGAGGATCTTGAGATTAGTGATAACACGGAATTAAAAGCCCATATATATATATCTTGTCCAACTAAAATAGGTAAAAATAATACAATATACCCATTTACATCCATTAGTGAACCACAGGATAAAAAATATGCAGGCGAAAAAACATACGTTGTAATTGGTGATAACAATATAATTAGAGAAAATGTAACCATAAACAATGGAACAAATTACAAAGATATGACGACGAAAATAGGAAACAATAACCTAATAATGTCAATGTCGCATATAGCTCATGACTGTAAAATTGGTAATGATATCGTTATATCAAATGGATCTCAACTTGCCGGACATGTTGAAATTCACGACAATGTAATTATTGGCGGAATGAGTGGAATATTACAATTCTCTATTATCGGTGGACACAGTATGATAGGTGGAATGAGCAGCGTAAGGGGTCACATTCCTCCATTTTCGGTATTCAAAGGCGATAAAATTGCCGGAGTAAATATAATAGGCTTAAGAAGAAAAGGTTTTTCAAATGAAGAAATTTTCGCAATCATCGATATTTTTAAAAACCTTGCGGACAAGGAATCAACTCTTGAGACAAAGTTAAAGCTAATAGAAAAATCAAACGACAAACATATATCAAAAATATATAGATTTTTGAACGAATTACCAGCAAATAAAAACCTCAAATTAGCTGATTTTTGGTAAAATGTTTTCTTTTGTACCAGCATACATAGCATATTCAATAATACTAACACTTGGAATTGTTGGTGTAATTTTTTCAAATAATCTTGTTAAAAAAATACTTTGCCTTAATATCATACAAGCTGGGTGTCTTTTATTTTATGTATCAATATGCTATGGCACAGATCTTAGGCCCCCGATAATAAAAGATGGCGTTGTGGAGATAATTGTAAATCCACTTCCACAGGTTCTTATGCTAACAGCCATAGTAGTTGGTCTTGCAACAACAACAATTGGACTGGCAATAGTGATGAAAATTGCAAAATTGCACAAAACAATATATAGATCTGAAATAGATAAATAATTTTTCATTATTATGTACATACAGTTAATATCGATATTATTTAGCCTCATCGCAATATTAACAAACTCAATGATTTTTAATAAAGATAAGCTGAACTCCGAAATGAAAATCAGAAAATCTTTCATACTTTCATCATCCTTATTGCTATTCATATCAATTACATATTTTGGTCATCAAATTAACGGTGAATTTTTGAATCTCAGCATAATAAATGGCATCGTTATATCTCTTGGATCAACAAAGCTTGGAGCTATATTTGCAGTTCTAACAAATTTTATTACCCTGCTTGTTGCTATTGAGCTGTACGATGAAAAAAAAACTTTTAATTCAAGAGCTGCTATCAGTCTAATTCAGCTAACCAATATTTGCTTAATGGGGTGTTTTTTTTCCAGAGATTTATTATCATTTTTTATTTTCTTTGAAATCTCAATAGTTCCAATATTTTTCATAATTTTAATTTTTGGTGGCAAGGAGAAAATATTAGCCGCACGACAATTTTTTATATATACCATCGCAGGATCTCTTTTAATATTGACGGCAATTTGCTACCTTGCTTCAATAACAGGATCGGTAAATCCCGAAGATATAAAGGCATCACTTAATTTTACAAATACATCCGGTGGCGTAAAATTGTTTTTGTGCTCTATTTTGGTAATTGGATTTTTTATCAAAATACCAACCTTTCCATTTCACACATGGCTACCACTTGCTCACGTTCAAGCGCCAACATTTGGCTCAATGATGCTTGCCGGAATATTAATTAAACTTGGTGGATTCGGTATTATTCAATTCGTATTGCCGATTTTCCAAGATCAAATAGAAATTTTACGACCATATTTTTTGACCATCGGGCTGATATCGTTAATCTATGCATCAGCTATATGTTTTGCACAAAAAGATATCAAAAAACTAATCGCATACTCATCAATAGCACACATGTCCTATGTAGTATTTGGAATTTTTTCCGGTGAAACCTACGGCGTAAATGGTGCAGTTTTTCAAATGATCAGCCATGGAGTTGTTTCGGCTGGTTTGTTTTATATGGTATCAATTATATACAAAAGATTTCATACTAGAGATATAGAGGCATACGGAAGACTTTATGAAGCGAATCGAGATTACGCAAAAGTATTTCTTCTACTCTCCTTTGCATCATGCGGGCTACCTGGAACGATTGGATTTATCGGAGAACTATTGACCGTAATATCCCTTGCAAAATATTCCTTTATTACCATGACAATTGCCGCATCGGGAACCTTGCTTGGTGCAATTTACATGCTAAATCTTAATAGAAAATTACTATTTTCACATCCTGAAATGAATATTTCATCATTTACTCCACTGACACATTCAGAAAAAGCAAATTTAGCCATATTGTCAATAGTAACTATATTATTTGGTATTTTTCCAAGTTTAATATTAGATTTAATCTAGTATTTGCTGGGTAAATTTCATCAGTCCAAAGAATTACACCTACTGCTAAAATTAATTTATTTGACATCAGATAATAAATTCATCATTAAATAATTTAGTTAATATTCTCAAAGTCAGACATATCTGATCTTCTGATATTACCTTGTTTTGTTGCGAAAATTAGACTTTTACCACTTCTATCTTCAACTTTTTCAGGAATAGCTACAACATTAGTAATTTTTTCTCCGCTTTGTAATGGTAATAAA
>CAMCTP010000057.1 GCA_945878495.1 Rickettsia typhi
GCCTTATAAATTTCAGCAATCTTTGCGTATTCCTTAATTAAGAATTTATTATCAATTGGAATATTTGCCTGAGATATTATAATATTTGGAATCTCTGCAATAATTTTATATATCACATCAACCGAGACCTCGGAATATCCTTTAAGAGTAAAGATTTTTACAAACTTATCAGGTCCTTGATCTTTTACCTTATATATACTTTTACCAAATCTATACTCACTGTTGATAACGCTTTCGCATAAACTTTCAAGAGGTAGTTCGTAATCAACATCGGTAAAATTTATAAGCTTGCCGAAAAAATTCAAATGCTCAGCCTCATAATAATTTTCTTTTTCAACTATTGTCAATCTTTTTGCCTCAAACTCTTCAAGTTGTTCGACAACAAACTTAGTTATTTCATCAAGAGATTCAATAGCTTCTCTTAATTTACCACTGTGCTTTTTGTAATATAAGGATGGATTAAATGCACTGGCAATATCTACAATATTTTTACCAAGAATGCTTTTCGCAAAAGTTAAGTAAAAATATACATTTTCCGATTTTGAAAAATTCGACATTTCTTCAACTTTTAACATTAGATCATCCTCAAAACGACCCATGGCTCTAAATGTATCTCCAGCGGTATCATATTCCGTAAGTTTTACAGTATGAGAATAAAATGCTATATCTTGGCTATAGGATTGGGAAATTATATATCGTAGAATTTGACGAAATTTATCATGATCGCTTAAATTCGAGACAACCTTAATCGTCTGTAGCGCAAAATCATTTTTTGTCAAAATGGTATACTTATCAGCATAGCAAGCATAAGGTATTAAATCTTGATCAATTTTATCAGACATAAACAGAAAGAGCGTTCTTTATAAATTCAGGCAACCTACTTGGTTTAAATGTCTCAGCAATAACGGAAACACAAGCAATTTTTACAGCACTTGAAAAAAGCAAAATATCATTGCAAAAAATTTCTTGCTCCATTGATATAGTCGCTCTTGATATATCAATAATTTTAGTATTAACTGTAATCAAATCGTCAAGTTTAGCTGGTTTAATAAATTTTGAATTTATTTCCGCTACCACAAAAGCTATTTTATGTTCGTCTAAAAGATTTCCCTGATTTATACCAACCGATCTAAGCATTTCAGTTCTTGCTCGCTCAGTAAAATTTAAGTATTTTGAATGATATACCACCCCTCCGCAATCTGTATCTTCGTAGTAAATTCTGAAGTTTATTGTATGCATATAAATAGGTATTTACTTATCTATATAATAAGGATTTTTTTTGTCAAGTTTTTAGAATTTCCCCCTACTCCCCAAAGCTTACTTTATCACGCAATTTCTCACGAGCTTCAATCTTCATTCGTAAATATTCCATTGGTCTTGCGCCTTTTGTGCGATTACAATGTCCGCATAATAGCTGGTAATTTTCAATATAATCTCCTCCGCCTTTTGATTTTGGAACTATATGGTCAATTTCTAAATTCACGATATCGAACGAGCCCATACATCCATTGCATAATTTTTCCTGAATTGCGAATAATCGTTTTTTGATATCATTTTTAGTCTCTCTTGTTATTAATAACTCTTCGACATCGGTTCTGACGGGAATAAGCGTTGTATGAACTGGCTTTTCAACAAAAATACCCCTCGCCGATTTTCCTTCCGCTCCATCATCCAATCTTTCAAGTAATATATCTATGGCCTTCTCTTCTATGTCAATTCCAATCCATTTTCTTCCAAGCCTTTGCGCCGCAACACAAGTCGTTGCACATCCACAAAACGGATCTAAAACTACACCACCCTCTGGACAGGAAGCTTTGATTATTCTATCAAGTATAGCTAGTGGTTTTTGCGTTGGATAGCCTGTTCTTTCTTTTGACTGGGAATGAAGATATTGAATATTCCATACATCGTTCATCGCTGTTCCTTCTGATTCTGATTTATCTATGATCCTAATATATTTCGAGGTATCAATTTTCTTATTTTCTACCATTTCATCAAAAATTTGCTTATTATAAATAAGCAATTGCAAGCCATCTGAAACTTTATTTACATTATAGCCTCTTTTGATTACTTCTTGCTGACTTTCGGCTGGAGTATCATATATTTTATTGAAATATACCTCATCACTGTTTTTTGCATAATGCAATATTATGTCATGGTTCTTTTGAAAATAAGTTGCAGCATTTGTCCATTTTCTATAAGCCCATACAATTTCGTTTCTAAAGTTATTTTTGTCAAATATAGCGTCAAGTAATTGTTTTAAATAATGACTTGCAGTTGGATCACAATGAAGGTAAAGACTTCCTGTTTCTTTTAAAATTCTGTGTAGTTCGATTAACCTCTGTGCCATGTAAAGAATATATGACATCATGGCTTTACTATGTATTTTACCAATTGATTTTATAAAATCGACCATATCTGGATAATCAACGGATAGTTTTTCAAGGCAAAAAACATCTACATCTTCCCAAGTCCAAATATCTTTAAAACTAGCTCCAGCAGCTTTTGTGCCAACCGGAGCTGAATATGTTCTTTTGGAATTAAATGGAGGATCAAGATAAATCAAATCAACTGATTCACTATTTAATCCGTTTAGAATGTATAAGTTGTCGTTTGTGTAAAGGGTGTTTTGCATGGCAAATAGCAAAGTTTGAAAAATGGTGCCGACTGAGGAACTCGAATCCCCGACCCACTGGTTACAAATCAGTAGCTCTACCAGCTGAGCTAAGTCGGCATCACGATTTGATTAATATTGCAAAATTAATAGTCAAGTTAAAATTTTCTGTTTATGAATTTATGTGTTCATCAAAATTTTGTCCAATATTAATGAGAGTTTTATCAATACACCCAGTCTTCTCTTGCTCCTCTTGATTCTTGTTTATCTCTCTGATAGAGTATTTTGAAAGAGACTTACACTTATCAAGATCTTTGATTAGATTATCATAAATTTCATAGCACTTCTTTCTTCTCACTCTGGCGAATTTTGGAGATTGTTGCTTATTATCATATGCGCAATTTTGTAATATATCTTGCTTTAATTTTAATATACTACTCTCAATCTTACAATTTGTAATTTCTTTTCTTTGTGATTGAATTTTAAAATATTGAAATACCATAAATGCACAGAATGATATAATGATTAATATTAAAATAATTGTTTGATTCTTTAGTTTTAATTTCAAAAAACCTTTTACAAAATCTTTAGTAAAATTAAAAGCTTTTATCAAATCACTAAAAGACATTATTTTGATAGAAAATATAATATTCGTCTTAATATAATTGGTAATTTTTAATTTACAAGAAAAACCAAACTATATCTTGATTGAATATTAACAAAAACTCTTGACTATAAAAAAAATCATTTCAGATTTAATGAAATAGGGTCTATAGCTCAGCTGGTTAGAGCGCTTCTCTGATAAGGAAGAGGTCGATGGTTCGAGTCCATCTAGACCCACCATCTCAATTTGATATTTTTAACATGACTTCAATCATTAATCACTGTGATAATCAATATATTTTTTGCTAAAACAAACAAATAAAAGTGGCGATAATTTGTGAATGATTAATGGTGGGTGTTTAGGGATTCGAACCCCAGACCTCCTCGGTGTAAACGAGATGCTCTAACCAGCTGAGCTAAACACCCTTATAAACTAGATAATAAATATGAAAAATAATAAGCAAGAAAAAAATAACTTCTTGCAATTAATCTTTTGTAAATTATTATAATACGGTTTTTTTAATTCTTAGTGTCAAAATACAAATTCACCAAACCTGCAGAAATATCACCAAAGTTTAACGGTCAAAAATACGAACTGATATTAGTTGATCAAAAATCTTGGAAAGAAATCACTACAGCTAAAAATGTATCTTCCAAAATAATAACAGAATCAGATATGGATTCAATTTTATCAATCGCAAAAATGAAAAGCTTTGAAGCTAAATGCGGAGAAAGCGTATTGGTATTGGGCATTGGTAAGACTAAAAAATCCGGCGTTATTTTGCATGGTCTGGGTGAAGTAAAAATATCGCCAGAAAATAAAGAGGAAAAACTTCCACATTATCAAAACAAAGGTGGTAGTATTTGCGATTTTTTAAGATCAAATAAAATACAATCAGTCTATATAAATTCAGAAAATATCTCAGTTAATAATGATTTGCAATCTGATATATCAATAGCTGTTGCTTGCGGTATAGTTCAAAAATCATACAGCTTTTCAAAGTACCTAACAACCGAAAAAAGAATTGAAAAATTATATAAATTAGAAGATATAGCAGTATCATCAAGCGATGAAAAACAAATATCAGAAGCAAACAAGACAATGGAATCAATTTTCATGGTTCGTGATCTTGGAAATGAACCTGCTAATATATTATATCCTGAAGTTTATGCTGAAATAATATCGGAATCAATGGCCGCATTTAAAAACGTAAAAGTCGAAGTCTTGGATAAGAAAAAAATGGAAAAACTTGGTATGGAATCGCTACTTGGAGTATCTCTGGGAAGCGATAAAGAGCCAAAAATGGTGATTGTAAAATATACTGGAAATAAGGATAGTAAAGAAATTGATATTGCACTTGTTGGAAAAGGAGTGACATTTGACTGTGGAGGTATTTCAATCAAACCTGCAAACGGTATGGAAGATATGAAGGATGACATGGCTGGATCAGCTGTATGTTTTGCTTCAATCTATCTAATGGCTGCGAGAAATGCAAAAGTTAATGCAATATGTGCAGTTGGACTAGTTGAAAATTCAATCAATGGTAGTGCTCAAAGACCTGGTGATATAGTAAAATCTATGTCAGGACAAACAATAGAAGTTTTGAATACTGATGCAGAAGGAAGACTTGTTCTTGCGGACGTTTTATATTACACTAAAACAAAATACAAACCTGAAACAATCCTCGATTTTGCAACGCTAACCGGAGCAATAAGAGTAGCACTTGGATCAGAATACGCAGGGCTATTTTCTAATAACGATGAACTTTCAAAAGATCTTGAAAAATCTGGGATTGAAAGTGGAGAGAAATGCTGGAGATTGCCAATTGGACCAGCTTATGACAAGCTTTTAGATTCACCAATTGCCGACATAAAAAATATCAGCGGAACAGGTGGTGCTGGGTCTATAACTGCCGCACAATTTTTGCATAGATTTATCGATGGTCATACAAAATGGGCTCATCTTGATATAGCTGCAACAGGATGTATATTCCATTCACCTATTACACTTTCTCAAAATGGAGCAAGTGGCTTTGGAATCAAATTTGTTGATAAATTTATCAGAAACACAATAGAGAAATAATTTTATAACAGAATGAAAAAAAACGAACTAAGATCTCAATTATCGCTAATAGTAAACAATCTAAAGAAATTCTCAGGCGAGAAAATAGTGATAAAATGTGGTGGAAAAATGCTGGATAATGAAGAGCAAATGAAGGCATTTGCAAACGATATCGCTACATTAAACGCATTTGGAATTGTTATCATATTAGTCCACGGAGCAGGAAAAATAAGACTTGATAGCATGCTTGAAAAACTTGGTTTGCAAAATAATTTCACAAACGGATATAGAGTTGCAAACAAAGAAGGCATAGAGATTGTTGAAATGGTTATGTCTGGAAGTATAAATACTTCGATATTAAAATATCTGTTAGAGCAAAAAATTCACGCAATAGGCCTTTCCTGTAAAGATGGAAACCTTGTAAGCGTTAAAAGGATTCGCAGAAC
>CAMCTP010000058.1 GCA_945878495.1 Rickettsia typhi
GGTCTGCTTCGCTCACGCTTCCTTTGTTGCATTCCTCGATGAAATCTTGGATTTTGTGATTTGTTTTACCTAAATTAATTGCGATTGGATGATTTGGTGAAATTGCGACAAAGCTACATCCAAAAAGAGTTTCAGGTCTTGTTGTGAAAATTTTTATTTTTTGATCGTGATCATCAAGATTATGCAATGCTTGATAATTCTCTTTTGTCAGTAAATATTGATCGTATGCTGCATTTACAAAGCCATAATTTGTATCATTTATAGTTATTTCTTTCAAAAATTTAGCACCAAGTTTTTTTGCTAAATTTATTGATTTTAGATTTTCTTTTTTTACTGCAATTCCTATATTGTCAGATATTGTAAAAGCTTTTTCGACCATTTTTTTGGCAATTTCAAATCCGTAGCCTTGCCCTTGAAATTTTGTATGTAAAAAATATGAAATTGATGCTCCACAGTCAATATCGTTCAATTGCTCAAACCTGCAGCGTCCGGCAAATTCACCTGTTTTTTTACAAAAAATGCCATAAACGCCATTGTTTTTATTCCTCCATTCTTCAATATATAGTCTTAAAAATCTTTCAGTCTCCGATTTTGTTTTACAGTATTTTTCAGAAAATTGCATTACTTTGTGATCGGAATAAAGTGCAAATAGATTGTCTGAATCATCGATTGATATTGGTTTTAATAAAAAGTTTGTAGTTTCGATGAAATTTTCTATCTCAAACTCAACTTCCGCACCCTGGCTTTTGCCTATCCAATTTTTTTGCATGGTTCTAATTTTTTCAGGCCAGCCATCAAGTTTATCGATGCACTCTAGCAATTCTTCTTGATATTTTGTAATTTTTACAAACCACTGTTTTAGGTTTTTCTTTTCAACTACGGCACCGGATCTCCAGCCTCTGCCGTCAATAACCTGTTCGTTTGAAAGAACTGTTTGATCTACTGGATCCCAATTTACCATAGCTTCTTTTTTATATATTAGGTCGTTGTTAAAAAAGTCGATGAATAGCTTTTGTTGATGTCTGTAATAATCTTCATCGCAGGTTGCCATTTCTCTATCCCAGTCGATTTCAAACCCAAGTTTTAAGATTTGAGATTTCATTTTTTCTATATTGGAATATGTCCAAATTTTTGGATCAGATTTATTCTCAATTGCAGCATTTTCTGCAGGCAAGCCAAATGCATCCCAGCCCAAAGGCCTTATTACATCGAAGCCATTTGCGGCTTTGTATCGTGCTATTATATCTCCTATTGTGTAATTTAAAACATGCCCCATGTGTATATTTCCCGATGGATAGGGGAACATTTCAAGAACGTAGTATTTTTTATCCTTGTCGATTATCTTATTTTTATCTGATTCAGACCAAACCAATTGCCATTTTTTTTCAACTTTTGTAAAGTTATAATTTTCAATTTTTTTTGTATTCATTTTGATTGATCGAATATGCTAGACTCTATTTTGTATTTTTTATTTTGCAAGTTTTTTCGCCTTGACTTTTGATTCCAATGCTTTAACTTTTATAGCATAATTTTTTCCGAATGTCAATTAAATTAAACTCTCAAAAAGTTACAGATGGCGACAAGTTTTTTTGCTTAGAAAAAAATCCAATAAAAGCAAAACTTTATATTGAAAATGCTATTAAAAATGGTGCCGAAGAGGTAATTACCGAGATTGACTTCAATGATTCAAAGGTTAAAAAAGTGAAAGACGTTTCACTTGAGCTCAAAAATGAAATAAAGAAAAAATACAGCGAAAAGCCAAAAAATATTCTAACGGTTACCGGAACCAATGGAAAAACATCAACTGCATATTTTATATTTGAAATATTAAAAAATATGGGAATTAATTGTTTTTATGTTGGAACAATTGGAATTTTGGTGTCAAATGATAGCATGAAACATCATTTTGATTGTTTTAAAAATGAAAGCCTTACAACTCCGGATATTGCAAGTTTGCACAGTATGCTTAATACAGCAAAGACGAAGTGTGGTTGCGATTTTGCGATTTTTGAATCTTCCAGTCATGGCTTAGCTCAAGATAGAATTGATTTTCTTGATATAAAAGCAGCTGGTTATACAAACGTAACTCAAGATCATTTTGATTATCATAAAACTGAAAAAGATTATTATTTAGCAAAAAGAAGGCTGTTTGATCATTTTTTAAAACCTGAATCCACTGCTGTTCTGAATCTAAATGACTCAAAAACAAAAGATATAATATCTGCAACAAAAGCAAAAAATATAATCACATACGGCTCGGATCAAGATTCCGATATTCAAATTGTTAATATTGAAAAAGATGGAATTGTTCAGCAAGCAGAAATAAAATACCAAGGTAAAAACTACAAATTTAAAGTAAATTTAATAGGTGAATTCCAGATTTATAATCTTGTTTGCTCGATCGGATTGTTGTTATCGTGCGGAGTGTTGATGGATGAAATTATTCCAGTTTTACCAAAAATTTCCTCACCGATAGGAAGACTTGAGTATGTTGGTGAGAAAAATGGAGCTAGGTTTTTTGTTGACTTCTCGCACACTCCAGATGGCCTTGAAAAAGCATTAAAAGAATTAAGAATTATAGCGAAAAAAAAACTAATATGTATTTTTGGATGCGGAGGAGATAGAGACCCAATTAAACGACCTCAAATGGGAGAAGTATCTACCTCAGTAGCAAATTTAACAATAGTAACAGACGATAATCCAAGAAGCGAAGATCCTGAAAAGATAAGAGAGGAAATTATTGCTGGTATAGTTGCAAAAAAACAGAAAAGTTTATCAACTATAAAAAATACACAGGTGCAAAAAGTTATGTTATTTGCGATGGAAAATGATGATTTTTTTGGAAATTTTTGCGAAATCGGCGATAGGGCGGAGGCTATAAAATATGCTTTTGAGTATGCAAAAGAAGGCGATATAGTTGTAGTTTGCGGAAAAGGGCACGAAAATTATCAAATAGTTGG
This sequence comes from Rickettsia typhi, assembly GCA_945878495.1. Classification (GTDB taxonomy): domain Bacteria; phylum Pseudomonadota; class Alphaproteobacteria; order Rickettsiales; family Deianiraeaceae; genus CAMCTP01. The sequence continues at coordinate 2,961 of CAMCTP010000058.1, forward strand.
CGATAAGATTTTTAACTTCAGCGATAATTTGGAAATTTTAAAGCTTATCAACTGCTAATAAATCAAGCTATACTTGTTGATTTTTTCTTGTACGTATGACTGAATTTGATTAATCAATTGCATCAACAATCCAACTTGGAGCTTTATTTTCATAGTCTATTTTTACATAAGCAAAATCGCCAACTTTAATTCTCGCTAATTCCTTTTTATCTTTTATGATAATCCAAGCATAGTTTTCATCAATATTTTCTGATATGTAAGCTTTTTTTACGCCTGTATCTTTGGATAGCCCATCTTCATAAAAACGCTTAATTTTTACAACCTGACCCTCTTTTAAGCCATTTGCAGAACCTATGTCAATTTTAAAAATTGCGGTATCTTCAAAAATTCTTTTTTCAACGATTTGAGAGAAGAGTTGGATATTTTTGATAATCTCAGGGATAAATTTATCCATACATTTATTAACTGCATTTTGAAGGGCTGAGTGATCGTACTGAACTACGCCACCTGTGCTTCTTGAATATTTTGCATCACAATTCAGGGATTTTATCGTTTTAAAATCAGGCATGGATATAATATCCATATTGGCATTTAAGAATGCGGTATAAGCTGGCTGCATTATTCCGCTATCTGAGGTTTTTCCATTCAGTAGAAGGTTTATTAGCTCTGCCCAGTTTATAACACTTGAAGAGCTGCCACCAGCATTATTTACCTTCATATTGACTATGAAGTCCGCTGTAATTGGAGTTGATATGTTAACTGGCTTGGAGTTTGCCTCGCTTATTATAATTTCATTTTTTATTTTATCTAGAAGACCTCTATCTTGAAAAGCTGCCCATTTGTTTTGCTTTATTTCGGTCTCAATGACATTTGAAATCATTTTACCAATTTCGTGTTTTTTTGAAAATTCTCCTGTATCATCAACAGGAAGTATTGCTATTGCGGGTTGTTGCGATTTTTTTATTTCTGATAAGTCTGCACTTGTAACTTTTACTGGCTTGTATTGATCAAAATTGTCAATTTTATAACTTGAGCAGGATTGAATTGCAAGGCATATAATGGCGATAATGAAATTTTGCTTTACCATATAAATTATCAAACTTGGAAATACCTTTTATGTATTTTTTTATAAATCAATAGATTTTTATTTTTTTAACAATAGATTTCAAATTATTGAAGTTTTTGATAGTGAAAACACCAAATTTTTTTTACAATAAATCTTCTATAGTTAATAAAATATTGCCAATTTTTGTCTTCATTGAATGGCTGTATGTGGTAATTTTTAGTGCTATATACTTTATTAAGAAGAAATTTTCAATTACACCGAAAATTAGAACAATTTGCGTTGGAAACAGCGTTTGTGGTGGCTCTGGTAAGACTGAAATTGCAAATTTGATCGCAAAAATATTGCAAAAAAATGGACACATAGTTGCGTTTGTAACCAAAGGGTATCGTAGGTCGTCAGTGAATGATATTTTTATAAAAAAAAATCAAGAAATATCCGATCAGTCTTATAAAAATTTATCAGATGAACCAATTTTACTCAGCAAGATTGCAGATGTTTTTATCGTAAAAAGTAGAAAAAATTTCATTAAAAACTTTAGCTCTCAAAAATACGATTTTCTTGTAATGGATGATGGCTTGTCAAGTCCATCAATAAAGCATTTTATGTCATTTTTGTTGTTTGATAATTTAAGATTCTCTGGTAATGATAGATTTTTGCCATTTGGTCCAAAAAGAATACCATTATTTTTGCTGAAGAAGTTAATATCTATGATTGTAGCTACCAATATTGACAATCAAACGATAAATTCTGATATTAAAGATTTATCTCAAAACTATTTTAATCTGTCAAGCACATGTTCAACTGAAATAATAACAGAATGCAATATTGATGAAAATGATAAATTTCTTGCATTTTCTGGACTTGGAATAAATGAAAAATTCTTTTTTAGCCTAAGAAAACATGGTGTTAATTTAATCAAAACAATTGAGTTTCCGGATCATCATTTTTATGAAATTGATGATTTAAATAAAATATCCGAAATTGCTAAAAAATTCAATATCAATAGAATTATAACAACATCAAAAGATTTTGTGAAACTACCAAAACAATGGATTGAGAAAAATGGAATTGTTGAGTTTAAAATTTTACATGAGTCTAATGATTTGGA
>CAMCTP010000059.1 GCA_945878495.1 Rickettsia typhi
CCAGTAATGCGGTAATTACAGCAATATATAAAAAGTTTTCTGTATTTTTAAAAGCCATAAATTACACTATTTTCAAACATAAGAAACTACTTCATCATCAAACCTTCAAACACGCATCAAAATACGCCATGATTGAAGAAAGAAGTATATCGGTATCGCAACCATTTCCGCTGTAAAGATTGCCTGCATGTCTTATAACAACACTTGAAACTCCTTGTGCATCGGCTTCTGCGCTTATTGCTTTTTGCTCGTATTTTTCCAAAATCGGAGATATTTTCAAGGCACTGTTTATACACTCAATTGCTGCATTTAATATTCCGGTTGATTCCGCTTGTGATTCAATTGTCTGACCGTTAATTATTATTTTTATTTTTACGGTTTTTATTCCATTACAAGAACTGACATCATATCCAATAATTCTACTTTTATCGGATGCATCAAAACCAGATACAATCGATATTATGTCGCTATCGTAAATTGTTTTTTTCGCATCACAAAGTGCTTTAAATTTAACGAAAATTTCATCCAATTCCTCTTTTGAAACCTCGATATTTAATTGCTTTAACTTATCCGCAAGAGCATTTCTGCCGGATAATTTTCCAAGAGTAAGATTTGTTTTTTCAAATCCAACATCACTAGGGTTCATTATTTCGTAGGTTTGTGAGCATTTTAACATACCATCTTGATGAATTCCTGATTCGTGGGAAAAAGCATTTTCTCCAATTATAGCTTTGTTTTTACTTGGATAGAATCCCGTAATATTTGAAACCAATTGTCCTATTTTAACGAATTGTTTAGTGTCTATATTTGTTGAAAAATTTCCTATATCCGGACGAGTTTTCATCGCCATGATAATTTCTTCTAACGCGCAATTTCCTGCACGCTCTCCAATTCCTAAAATTGTTGCCTCAATTTGCCTAGCGCCACCAAGCACACCATTCAAAGAATTTGCAACTGCCATACCAAGGTCGTCGTGACAATGGGAGGAAAAAATAACGTCTTTTTCCGAAAACTCCTTGATTAATTTTTCAAACAAAGCCTTATATTCTAATGGTGTTGTGTATCCAACGGTATCCGGTATATTTATTGTACTTGCACCATTTTTAATAGCCATGTCAACGCAATCACAAAGAAAGCTAAAATTTGTTCTCGTGGCATCTTCCGCCGACCACTGAACGTCTTCTGTTAAGCTTTTTGCAAATCCAACGCTTGATTTTATCATCTCCAAAACCTCTTTTTCCGTTTTACCAAGTTTATATTTAATGTGTATTTCGCTAGTGGAAATAAAAGTATGTATTCTATGTTTTGGTGCTTTTTTAATAGCATCAAATGCTTGTTGAATATCATTTTTGGTGGCTCTAGCAAGTGAGCAAAGGCTTGTGGTTGTCATAAATTCAGATATCTGTTCCAATGCTTGAAATTCAGCATTCGATGATGCTGCAAATCCTCCCTCAATAACATCAACGCCTAGATTTTGTAGATTTTTTGCTATCAGTAGTTTTTCTGCAATGCTCATTTTTGCTCCTGGGGCTTGCTCACCATCTCTTAAAGTGGTATCGAAAATAACTACTCGTTCGCTCATAAAAAAATAAATTATAAGTAAAATATATCCAGTGAAGGTAAATATCAAGTTAATATTTACTGTTTTCTGATTTACTAAAATGCTACAATTGCAGTATAATACATCGGAAATTGATTAATTCATCACAAAGTTTTAGATCTTAAGAAATCTATGAAAACATAGATCACAAATTTGATTTAGTGTTTCACTCTACTACTTCAGCCAAGCAACTATATACCCTCTGTCGCCACCGCTAACTTCTGACATCATTGTTTTATATAAGTCTTCAGTTTTAATCCAATACCATGAACCAAGATAATCCGCTACATCCATTATCAAAACCATATCCTCTTTTGCATTATATGCGGCAATCGGAGAAAAATGACCGCTATGAGCACCTGGAAGAGTCTTGCTATGTGAAAAATATGCAATAATAAACCTATTATCAGATTTTGTAGCAAGCTTGATTTCGCTCCTAAGGTTATCAACTTTGTTTGAAATATCGTAATTGTATTTTGGTTGGCAGTTTTGGGTGCAATCTCGATTTTTTTCAATAAAATTCCTCATTTGACTCTCGGTCATAGATTTATTGCCACTTGAGCCAACAATGTACTTGGCTTCAATACCGCTCTGAGATCTCAAGACTCTTGCAACGTGCTCACCGCCCATTCCTGCGTAATTACTCATTGTCTCACGAGAAACATTTGCGTAGACTTCGTAACCACTTGCCGGTTTATCCATGTAATTAAAGCTATTTCTTTCGGTCATTCTGAACATAAATGCGTTTCTTCCATTTGCTTTTTGATCAAAAGACCCATCTTGATCAAATAGGAAAGGTTTTTTCATTTTATAGTATAGACTTGATAGTACGATTCTCATAGATGCCGGACCGCATGTTGATGGCGTTCTTTGCGAGCTGTAAAACTGAGATAACGGGAAAAAGCTATCAATGTGATCTGCAGCCTTAAACAATCTTTGCCCTTCTGGTGATGTATATTTTACAACAGGTGTATTTGAGAGAAAAACTTCCTGTCTATTATCGTATATGCGTGCAGCATTTTGCGATTGTTTGAATTTTTCGTAACCCGTATTTTTACATGATGCAAACAATATAAATAAGGAAATGAAGAAATTTTTCATAATTAATTAAAAACATCTAACGATTTCGTTAGCCATATTGGTTGTAGCGTAACTTGTTATCTCAGATCCACTTAAAATTGCAACAGTAAGGTTTTTATCAGTATAATGAGCAAATACAGTGTGGTAGAAAGGAGCAAAGCCACCCGCATGAATTTTATTATGCTTGTAAGATGAATGGAACATACCGAATCCAAATTTATTTTTATACCAAGAATCGACCACAGGAGCTATGAATCGTTTTTGAGTTTCATTTTTTGTAAACATTCCATTTTTGAGGAAGAAGTTATTGATATACAATTCGAAATCATCAAAAGACATTATTACACCAGCATCACCGTCTGAATCTGGGAAATTTTCTGATATTTTATTAATATATTTTTTGTACATTGGCCATTCCAGGTACGATTTAATCTCTGTTGAGTTTTTATTTTTTGAATTTAGTATATAGCTATTTTTCGCGTCAATTTTTTTGAATATATGGTCGTTTATGTAATCTGAATAGCTTTTGCCGCTAGTATTTTCTATAATTCTAGCAAGTAGCCAATAATTTGTTGAGCTCCAGTAGAATTCTTGACCTGATTTAAATTTTAAATTTTGTTTTTTGATAAATTCAGTGATATACTTTCTATTAAAAGTTATAGATGTTTTAACTTCGTCATCAACATAAGGGCCGAAATTATTTTGAACATCTTTGTTATCATTGTAATCGAGATAATTAGGAAGCCCGCTTGTATGAAATAATAAATTTGAAATTTTTATATCATTGAACTCTTTTGGTAGCAATTTTAGATATTTACTCGCTTTATCATCAATAGATAATTTACCTTGTTCTTCAAGTTTTAAAATCGCAGATGCGGTCATCATTTGAGTTATTGAAATTAGCGGAAATGATGTTTGATTTGTTGCTTTAATTTGATTCTCAATCTCAGCTAGGCCGTTGGCTTTTTTGTAAAGCGTTTTACCATCTTTTATTACTAACAATCCGACCGCTGGGGAATTTTTTGTATTATTTTCAATTGCTGTCGTTATCTTTTGCAAACATTGATTTGCTCGTGCACTGACCTGAAATAATTGCATTACGATTACTGCAATTAGAAATATTGTAATTTTATTCATTTTTAGAAGAAATAAATCAGATAATATTATTAACAAAGAAAATAACTGTCAATTGTTATTTAAAACGTCGCCCCAAGTACCGCTATTATAGCATATGAGTGAAATTTTCCATGCGTGAAATCATTATTAATTTCGTGTTTTTGAAGATGTGCACCAAAACCTCCATAAATCTCTCGTGTTATAGAGTGTAAAAATAATATCTCACTATCAACGACAGAATTTCCAGATGCAATCTTTAATGAGTAAGCATAATCTTAGTTTTTACCAAACTTCTCAACGTGGATATCAAAATTATGCTTTTTATTAATTATTTCAAGATTATTCTTTTCTGCATTGGCATTCAACTGAAATAAAATTAGCAACAATAGTATTAGGTATTTTATAAAAATAAAAAGGGAATAACGGATGACTCAAAAATAAATCATCCGTACGATAAAATCAAATCAACGTGTTAAATCTTAATTTTCATCACGATTTACGAATTGATTTTTAGCAATCCATGGCATCATTCCACGAAGCTCTTTGCCTACTTTTTCGATTTTACTTGTAGCCAACGAGTCACGCTCCAACTTCATTCTTGGTTGACCATTTTTACATTCCTCCATCCAATCACGAGTGAATTTTCCGCTTTGAATATCTTTCAAAATTCCCTTCATATTTTTCTTAATTTCATCCGTCGCAATCTTGCTTTGAGTGATGTAAGATCCATATTCAGCAGTATTTGAAATTGAATAATGCATATTCGCAATCCCGTTTTGATACATCAAATCCACGATTAATTTAAGTTCGTGAAGACATTCGAAATATGCAATTTCTGGTGGATATCCAGCTTCAGTCAAGGTTTCAAAACCAGCTTGAACCAAGCCAACCGCTCCTCCGCAAAGAACAGCTTGTTCCCCGAATAGGTCAGTTTCACATTCGTCCTTGAAATTAGTTTCGATAATTCCGGCTTTACCACCACCGATTCCCGATGCGTAGGCTAGTGCTATTTTTTTCGCATTTCCAGTTGCATCTTGATAAACTGCGTAAAGAGTTGGAACTCCTCCTCCTATTTTGTATTCAGAACGAACAGTATGCCCAGGGCCTTTTGGAGCTATCATTACCACATCGATGTCTTTTTTTGGCTCGATTAAGCTAAAATGGATATTCAAACCATGTGCAAAAGCTAGTGTTTTTCCGGCGGTTAAATTAGGCTCAATGTCGTTTTTGTAGACATCGGCTTGTAATTCATCCGGTAGCAAAATCATTATTAGGTCGGCTTTTTTTGTAGCTTCAGCGGTTGGAAGA
>CAMCTP010000060.1 GCA_945878495.1 Rickettsia typhi
TTTGAAATATACGCATCATTAAGACAATCCGAAATAGACATACTACTTGAGAGGCTACTTAAAGACGGAATCTTAAGTCAAATGCAGATTCAAACTGCAAAAGATGAAATCGAACAAACAAAAGAAAACATACTAATAGCAATGGTTTCCTCTCAAATAATAAAGAGGAACATACTTGACATATATATAAATAACAAATCCATTGAATCAATCAACCTTGCAATGATTGAAATCAATAGCCCGACAGCTAGAAAATTGCCAAAAAATATAGCAATCGACAACAAAGTTCTTGTATTTTTTGAAGATAAAACAAAAATATACCTTTCATCATCAGATCCTTCAATGATGGATGATGATACAATCAGAGAATTTTATGATGGCAAAGAAATTATAAAATACATCTCAAGAGAATCCGATATCTTTACATATATCGATAAAGCCTATGAATATGACTTTCATCTAGGAGACGTAATAGACGAAATAGAAGCTTTAAATGGCGTAGATTTAAGCGGGTCAGATCCAACTTATAAAAATCCGGTTATCAAATTCGTTGATGGCTTTTTAGAAGATGCTGTTAGAAAAAAAGCATCAGATATACACATTCAACCTGATGAAAAATTCATTAGATTCAGATACAGATTAGATGGAATCATGCATAACCAGTTCACACTAAATGCAAGTCTATACAAATCTGTGATCGTTAGACTCAAAGTAATCAGTGGGATGAATATTGCAGAATCAATAAAACCTCAAGACGGAGGAATTCAGGCCTTTATAATGGGTCGTCAAATTGACTTCCGTGTATCACTAATGCCGACAATATTCGGAGAAGGTGTTGTAATTCGTGTTCTAGATAAAAAAGACAACATTGCCAGTTTAAAAAAATTAAACTTCTCGCAGGATAGCTATAGAAAAATCGATAAAATACTTGCAAAACCTGAAGGAGTGTTAATCATGACTGGCCCAACTGGGTCGGGTAAAACAACCACGCTATATGCAATGATTACTCAAATTGCATCACCGGAATTAAACATAGTTACTCTTGAAGATCCGGTCGAGTATCGTTTGCAAATGGCTAGACAAACAACCGTCAATCCAGCCGCAGGTGTAACATTCGCAGCAGGATTAAGATCAATCTTGAGACAAGATCCGGACATAATCCTTGTTGGGGAAATGCGTGATGAAGAAACAGCAATTACAGCCATGAGAGCTGCAATGACTGGACATAGAGTGTTATCAACCCTGCATACAAATAACGCACCAGCTGCAATTAACAGACTTCTTGATCTTGGCGTTTCACGACATATCATAGCATCATCTATCAACGGAATAATCGCTCAGCGTCTGATTAGAAAACTATGCAATAAATGTAAAATAAAACGTGAAGTAACGGATGAGGAGTACTCATTTTTTAAGCTGAAAAAAATACCTGACAAGGTGATATATTGCTGCGATGAAAATCCCAATGGATGCCCTGAATGTAGGTACACAGGCTTTAAAGAAAGAATTTCCGTAATTGAAGTTCTGTACTTCGATGTAGAATTGAAAAAAATGATCGAAGAAGGAAAGGCTGAGCACACAATTATCTCTGAATTAATACCAAGTGGAAAATTTACACCAATTCAAGTAGATGCTATTAGGAAAGTTCTCGAAGGTCAAACATCCTTTGGTGAAATGTGCAGAGTAATAGATATGTCAATATACGCAAAATAATTTTCTCAGAAAATGCAGATAAAATTTACAAAGATTCACGCTTCAGGCAACGATTTTATATTTACACAATTACCGGAAAATCAACTAAATCAAAAAATAATCAAAAATCTTTCTCATAGAAATTTCGGCATAGGATGCGATCAATTCATAAATATATACAATCTTGACGATAAAAACAAGATTATAAATGTTGAAACATTCAACCAAGATGGTAGCATTGCCAAAATGTGCATTAATGCAATGAGAGCGATTACAAACTTCATAAATCCTGAAACAAAATTTACAGTAAGCGTAAAACACGGTAAGAGTGTCGATATAGAAAAAAACAACAACAATATAGCATCTGTTGAAATTTTTGGAATTTTTCAAGAAAATGAATTAATTAATGTTGGCAATCTTCATAAAATTTTTATCATTAACAACGAGTCCGAAATAGACAGAAATACGAGCGATTTATACAATAAAAATTACGTACAAATAATAGCCCAAGATAGACTAAAAATCACGACAATTGAAAGAGGTAGCGGGGAAACTCTTGCATGCGGATCTGGAATATGTGCAAGTGTATTTTATTGCAATAGAAATAAATTAACAACTTCGAATACAATTCAAATTGAAACAAAGGGAACAAAATTAATGAACGATGAATTCTCAATTCAAGATGAAATAACGGTTCAAATCAAAGAAAATATATTAGTATTAAATGGATCTTATAAACTTATATTTAAAGGAATAATTGATATATAATTTAATATATTACATTAAATTCTAAAAATCTAAGAATTAATTATAGATTTACGATTTTCTCAAAATCATCGAGTGATTTTTTTGCTAAAAAATTAAAATCCTCGAACCCATTTTTAAACCATGTACGCTGACGCTTAGCGTAATTTCTTGTGCTCTGTTGTGATTTTTCAATAGCGAAATCCAAGCTAATCTCGCCACGCAAAAAGCTCATAATCTCCTGACATCCGGTTGCTTTTGTCGCTGAAAGATTTTCTGAATAACTCTTACTCATAAAATCAGCAACCTCATCAACAACTCCAGCTTCCACCATATCTAAAAACCTAGAATCACAGGCATGATAAACAGCATCAACATCTGGCAATAAAACTACCTTTACCAAATCAAAATCAGATAAAATAGATTTTGAACGACCAAAATCAGAAAAAAAACTATTTCCTGTTTGCTCTAAAACTTCGCACGCTCTTAAAATCCTCTGGGTATCATTTTTATGCAATCTATCACCAACCAATGGATCACGAACAACAAGCTCATCAAAAAATCTATCTCTACCAAGATTATCGAATCGATTTTTTACCAAATCTCTCACATCTTTTGAAACATTTGGCACGGCTCTAATCCCATCAATCAACCTTCTAATGTACATACTGCTTCCACCGACCAAAATAGGAACCCTGCCCTCATTAATAGTCTTGCGAATTTCAATATCAATCATTTCAATCCATTTTCCGGCCGACATTTGCTCGCTTGCGAGTAAAAATCCATACAATTTATGTCCCACGGCTAAATAATCCTCTGCCAAAGGATTTGCGCACAAAATCGGTAATTCACTATAAACCTGCATACTATCAGCGTTTATAATATCAATATTGCGATATTTTCTTCCAAATTCAACAGCCAAAGAAGATTTTCCAGATGCAGTTGGACCTGTGAGTATAATAACTTTGCTCATTTTTTAATCAATCTAAATACAAATAGCCGTTCAAAAATCAAAAAATCAAGGATTTTTCTTGTAAATTATTTTTTATTGCAAAACAATAAAGTATTAATCATTTAATATAAAATGTCTTCAAGTAAAACGCTTGTCATGCCAAAAACTGCACTTGGATTTTTTATCCACATTGCTCTAAAATTTAAACAACCTCTAATACTTGCCGCTCTCGGTTGCTGCGCATTTGCATTTGAAAATACCGCTTTCCCGTATGCCTCAAAATTAATAATTGAAGCAATTACAAAATCCAATCCAAATGAAATTTACCAAGCACTAAAAAATCCAGTAATTGTCCTCGTGGCAATATGGCTGGGAAACGATATAATGTGGCGATTAGCAGGATTTTCAATAGCAAACTTTCGATCACTTGCCGAAGCTTATGTCAAAGAATGTTTAAACATTAAGTTTCTAGAACAAAATTCCGTCTTTTTCCAAAAATATCAGTCTGGAGATCTGTTCGGTCGTACAATGCACTCATCTTCCGAAATACCTTTTTTATTCGAACACACTCTGTATCACGTAGTTCCATGCGTCCTAAATGTTGCCGGAGTTCTACTTCTCTCTTCATTTGTTAATACGGCAATTTCAGGAGTAATATTTACATGGGTATTTATACACTTTTTAATAGCCTATATATTCTTCAAAAAAAATATTATACTGTCCGCAAAATATGCGCAATCATCAAATATATTTCATGGATCAATCAAAGATTCCCTCTCGAACAATCAAAATGTCAGAATTTTTAATGGGTTATCGATTGAAAAAGCTATCTTTAGAGTCTTCTCGCAAAAGCAAAAAAATGCCCAAAAAGACATGCTTTACATGTATCAATACATGCTTTTTATAATGGCAATCGTTAGCTTCGTATTCAATGGACTGATACTAATTTACATACTTGCAAAATCAATACAAAATGGTTCAATAACAGCAGGAGATGTTACTATGATTTTCTTTTTGGTAAAAAATCTATCATCAATGGTTTTTGAAACAACAATTACTCTGGGAGAAATTATCCAAACATACGGAGTTATCAAAAAAAATTACTCCTTTGTTAAAGACTTAAATCAGCTGAAAATTCAGGAAAGAAACAGTAATAAAAGTCCAAGTTTTCCAAATCATCATTCGGGCGAAATAGATTTTAACAATGTAAATTTCGCATATAATTCTCACGATATTGTATTCAAAAATTTCTGCCTCAAAATACCAAAACACCAAAAACTTGGTATAGTTGGAAATTCAGGCTCCGGAAAATCAACACTAACAAACCTATTGATAAAAGATTTAAACCCATCAAGCGGGTCAATATCAATAAGTGAAATCGATCTTCTCCAAATAAACCAAAGTGAAATCATGGAACATATAGGCTACATACCACAATCGCCAATTCTATTCAACAGAACAATTCTTGAAAACATCAAATATGCAAAACCTGATGCCACAATAGAAGAGGTAATCGATGTTGCAAAAAAAGTAAAAATACACGACGAGGTAATGAAAATGGGTCAACAGTACGACTCATATGTTGGTGAACTAGGCTCAGAAATATCAGGTGGACAAAGACAGCGTATAGCTATAGCTCGTGCCCTTTTAAGAAATACGGAAGTAATAATCTTCGATGAAGCGACATCCGCTCTTGACAT
>CAMCTP010000061.1 GCA_945878495.1 Rickettsia typhi
GCACAAGGTAAATTAGTGAGAGTGGTGCAAGGCGAAGTATTTGATGTTGCGGTTGATATTCGCAAAAACTCGCCAACCTTTGGTCAATGGGTTAGTGCGATTTTGTCGGCAGAGAATAAGCAGCAATTATGGATACCGGAAGGGTTTGCACATGGGTTTTTAACCTTGTCGGAAACAGCGGAGTTTTTATATAAAACTACTGATTATTATGCGCCGGAGATGGAGCGGTGTATTGTTTGGAATGATAAGGAGTTAGGGATTGATTGGGAATTTGATTTAGAAATTTCATTATCATGTAAAGATAAGGTTGCTTTGTCTCTGGAATATTCTGAATATTATGAGTAAATTTTTTAAAGTTTTGGTTTTTAGTATTTTAATGTTTTTTGTCGGTTTGGTTTAAATAAAATATGAGCGATTCTCTACTTCATCAGGGTAATAGAGCTTTTGAGGAAAAAAATTATGAAATGGCTATTTTATTTTATACTCGATTAAAAGAGTCTACCCCTGCTATGGGGAAATTATTGCAAGCTAATATTGATCTGGCATATCGTAGGATCGAAAAGAGTTCGCAGAATAGTTTAGATGGAAATAATGATGTTTTTTTGGTTAAAAATGAAATTGATCTAAAAATAGATTTTTTGAAAAAAAGTCAATATAATTTTGTTCACAATAAAAATAAAATTCATGAAGAAAAACTTATAATTGAAATTCAATCTTATAGTCTAAAAAAAGTAATAGATATTATATCCAGCTCAGGTTTTTTTGATAAGCAATGGTATTTGGCTGAGTATCGAGATGTTGCTAGTAAACCTAATGTTGACCCTACAAGTCATTTTGCACGAAATGGTGGACGCGAAAATAGAAATCCTAGTCCATTGTTTAATACGTTATGGTATAAAAAAATGTATCCAGAGGTCTTGGATACAGATTTAAATCCTTTGTTACATTATTTATTGGTTGGGATTGATAAAGGTTATCATCCAACTGATCAAGAAAAAAGTCTTTCTACTTGGTGGTTAGATTTTGCAAATAGTTGGTATGATAATTTCAATGCATATGATGTTGTTAAAAGAATTGCTAGTAATCAGTCTCCGGTTGCGATTGTTATCCCTGTGTATAATGCTTTGTCAGAATTAATGGTATGTGTTGATTCAGTTTTAATGCATACTAAAATTAATTATAGGCTTTTAATTATTAATGACGCGAGTACTGATGTTGAAGTTAAGAAGTATCTTGATAGATTGTTGGGTGTGGGTAATATTGAAATATATCATAATTCAAAGAACTTGGGATTTACTTCCACAGTAAATCGAGGTCTTAAGCTTGCTGGGATATCTGATGTTGTTCTTCTAAATTCAGATACAAAAGTAACATCTAATTGGTTAGTAAATTTAAAATTTGCAGCGTATTCAAGTGAGAGAGTAGGAACCGCAACCCCTTTTTCAAATAATGCTGGTGCATATTCTTCGCCCAATATAGGAAAAGAAAACTTTATACCTGAGGGTTATTCATTAAATGATTGGGCTAGGGCAATAAATCAAACAGTTCCTAGGAAATATATAAGCGCCCCTACTGGTCATGGTTTTTGTATGTATATACGTAATGATTGTCTAGTTGATGTCGGTTTATTAGATCAAGATGCTTTTCCACGTGGTTATGGAGAAGAAAATGATTTTTGCATGCGAGCAATTAAAAAAAACTGGTCAAATATTGTTGATCAATCTACATATATTTATCATGTCCGTTCAGCAAGTTTTGGTAGTGAAAAAAACGAGTTGTTAAAAAAAGGGCGTAGTGTTATTGATGAACGGTATCCTGAATATACTAACGCCGTTCGATCATTTGTTACTAATGAAAGTCTGATTAGTATTCACAAAGAAATTTCTAAAGTTGAGTTATTGTTGCTAAAGGATAGAATAAAAATTAAACCTCGTGTTCTTTATGTTCTATCAACTAAAACAGGTGGAACACCGCAAACTAATCAAGATTTAATGCATTCATTAAGATTCAGGATTGAATCATTTGTGATCTACTCTAATAATAAAAAGATTGAGTTGTATTATTTTGACAATAATAACTACTATTTGCTTGAGACATTTATTCTTAGGGATAATATTTCTGTATTTCCTCATCGATCTGTTGAGTATGATGAGTTGTTTTCGAAAATAATTTTTAAATATTCAATAGAGTTAGTCCATGTTAGGCATATTGCATGGCATAGCTTTGGATTGATTGATGTAGCTAAGTTAATTGGTATTCCCGTTGTGTTCTCATTTCATGATTTTTATACTGTTTGTCCAACTGTAAAGTTGATTGATGGCGATTTGAATTATTGTGGTGGTAAATGTACAAAGGGCGATACTGTTTGTCGATATGAGTTATGGACTGGGGCAGATTTGCCTTTGTTGAGAAACGCTGGGGTTATTAGCTGGCGCGATGAATTTAAGACAATTTTTTATAAATGTAATGCATTCATTACTACCAGTCAAAGTGCTAAAAATATAATCATTGATACGTATACAAATATTAAGAATAATAATTTTCATGTTATTCCTCATGGTAGAGATTTTGAGTCTTTTGATGTGATTTCAAAAAATATTTCCCCAAATCAAATATTAAGGCTAATTGTTCCTGGTAATATTAGTGAGGCTAAAGGGGGGGGAGTTATTGAGAAGTTGTCAAAAAAATTCTCTCGTAAAGAAGTTGAAATTCATATTCTTGGTAATGTTGCTGGTAATTTGGATTTCTCGAATTGTATATTACATGGAAACTATCGCCGTGAAGATTTTTCTAAGTTAGTTAAATCTATAGATCCGCATGTTGGGTGTGTTTTTTCAATTTGGCCTGAAACGTATTGTCATACACTTACAGAGTTATGGGCTTCCGGTATACCTGTTATTGGTTTTGATATTGGTGCAGTAGGAGATCGTTTGAGGCAAACCGGTGCTGGTTGGTTGGTTAAAGACTTCAATGAACAGGCTGTAATTAATATATTGGATTCAATCAAGAATATCCCTGGTTTTTATAAGCATGCTGTTGAGTCCGTTACTTTATGGCAAAAAAATCATGCGCGACAAGAGAGTTGTGATAACATGGGTAGTTTATATTTTGATATATATAAAAAATTAATTTCTGTTGAGTAGTGGTGTGGATATGGTTGTTAATAATAAAATACCTTGTGTGGTTTTGATATATGATAATGTCGAAATTATAAAAAGATCTATAGGCTCTTTGCAGAAATTTAGGGATAGATTGTCTATTCATGTAATAGAAAATCCGAGTGAATATACGAATCATTACACAAAGCCGGCAATGCTTTCTTTGTTGGGTGCTAATTTGATTGATAGTTATAACATATTTGATGAAAATATAACTAATAATGCTTTTGAGGTTTTTATTAGTTCTGAATGTTATGATTTGTGGTCTTCTGAGTATATTATAATTACAGATGGTGATGTTGTTGCTGATGGCGATTGGCTTGATAATCAGATTGATGTGTTGGAAAAGCACAAAGATGTATTTTGTTGTTCTGTAAAAATGTCTTTAGATGGGTGGTCTGCAGGATTAAAAGATAGGTTTGGTTCGGCTAGATCGGAAAATGATGATTATATAGAAATAAATAGTGGTATCTGGCTTTGTATGTTTCGTACTGCAGATTTTAAATTTGTGTATGATCTTTTTATTGATAATAAGTTTAGATTTCGTGATGGTCCTATTAATCGATTTGTTTATGAATATCTAAGAAAAAAATGGGTTTCAACAAAAAAAAGCTTGGCTTATGAGCTTACTCGGTCTGGTTTTTCTAATCCCTCGTATAGAGTAAATAAGAATATGTTGATTTCTGAGCATGGAAGTATTATAAATTTTTGGAATCATAATAAGATATCTGGATTTAGAACTTTTTCAAAACAAAATCGACGTTATGTAGAGCCAAAATCAAATGACTGGTCAAGACTTGAGCATGAGTCTGTATATGAAGATTGGTTGGTAAAGAATTTAGATAAAATTCCAGTAAATGTATTATATTTTGGTGTTAATATTAAAAATAAAATATCTGGTATGGCAACTATTGGTAATAGTGACACTCGTTCTTTCTATGATAAAGTATCAAACACATGTCATATTCGTGCGGATGTAGGTTCAAATCTACCTGTTATTAATTCTTCATTCAATGTCATTGTTTTTTATATGAATTTGCATCATTACACAGACGATATGGAAATGGTTGGTCGGTTTTTTAAATTTGCATATGATGCATTGAGCTTGAATGGTGAGATTAGGATTGTATTACCGTATAAGATTGAGTATATGGATTTTTTATCCACGTATCCAGATATTAATAATTGTTTAACCCGTTCTGGTTTTTCTGGTATTTCTGAAGAAAAGTTTGATTCAAAAATTGATCTATTGCCTGCTACGCGTTATATTTCTACTTTTATTATAAAAGCGCTTCGTAAATGAATAATATCTATGTTACTCAACCATTTTTGCCTCCGCTTAAAGAGTTTGAATCATATCTCGAGAAAATTTGGGATAATAAAGTTCTTACAAATGCTGGTCCTTTTCATCAGCAGTTGGAGCAAGAATTATGCGAATATTTAGGGGTTAAGCACTTATCGCTATTCACTAATGGTACTATTGCTCTTATAACAGCTTTACAAGCTTTAAGAATTACTGGTGAGGTAATCACTACTCCTTACTCATTTGTAGCTACTGCTCATTCGTTATTGTGGAACGGAATAAAACCAGTCTTTATAGATATTGACCCTCAAACACTTAATCTGGATCCCAAAAAAATCGAAGCCGCTATTACGCCGCAAACAACAGC
>CAMCTP010000062.1 GCA_945878495.1 Rickettsia typhi
GCTTGTGTTGGATTTGGCATACCAAATTTATAATCCATAAAATTTGATAGATTTTCATTAATTTCATCAAGTATATCATCTCCATCGTGAAACCACGCTTGTTTTCTATAATCAATTATCGGGACATTGGGTTGGTCGCAATATTCTACATAATAAGGAATATAACCCATTCCTAAATAATATACACCCTCAAACAACCAACATTCTTCAGCAACTTCTTTTGGTAAATCTAATAATCTATTACTTTCTTTTATTTTCATATCACTCAAGTTCGTCAATTTGCTTTAGAATCTCAGCTGTTTTCAATGAAACTGTCACAAGTCGCGGAATTAAATCCATTAAATGCTCTTTTACTTCCTCCCAATTGTATTCATCAAGCTCGGCAAGAAGCTTTTCATTTTCTTCTTTTAGATTGTATTTCAATGGTGAGAAGCAATTATCATTACACACCCATTCAATTGGAGATTTGTTGCCAATTTTATATTCAAAAGCCTCCTTTGGTATTCCTTTTAGAATATGATAATCGTCCAACTTTATTTCTCCGCTTTCTTTATTCACTCTTAAATATATATTCGGTTTGAAATCTCGTTTTATAGCTTCTTTGTTTGCATCTGGGATTGCCTTCTGTGGAATTTCAAATAATTCTAATTTGTATTTTTCCGCATTTTCATAATTAATATGTAAATCAGCGAGTTGTTTACCATATTCACTCAACTTATGGAAGCCCTCAAGCAAAGGAATGCGAGGCAAGTCAACCTTCAGGTTTTCTTTATATTTTTCTTTATAGCTTTTTCCATTCAAAACCCCATAGCAATAATAAAAAATTTCCTCATCACTCACTTTGCCATATTTCTCCTCAAAAACCTTTCGTCCAAAATCTGTCAAATTTGGCATTTTTGTTGTTTTGTCTGGGTAGGTGTGGAGGGGGATTGACATACTTCCTCCATATAAGGCATTTAAATCTGGAATATTATCAAAAATAATTGGCTCCCATCTCATATTGTTTGACCCATTAAAACAAATCACCCTTTCTCTCACGCCATCGTTTGGGAAGATTTTTGAAAAATGCCCCGGAACATCATTTAACCCATGTGAATAATAGATATATTTTTTTACAAATGGGCGATACATTGACTCTTTTATACAAGATTTATCAAATGTAAGTTTTAAATTTCTTTGTGCATCTTTTTTTAAATCTCTACTCCACTTAATCCTCAAATCAAGTGAATATTCCCATTTTCTATGCTCAAGATAATGTTTTGTTAAACCTCCGCCTTCGTCTTTGTTGTCAACTGTTGACTTTTTGAGTCTGTTTAATTCATTAATTTGTTCTTTATTTCTTTCAAGCTCTTGGTGGTAGATTTCTATTAACTTTTTAACCTTCTTTTCAAGATTGTTTTTATTTATGTCATAAACCCATTTGTCTCTATTCGTTGCAACACCAAGGGAATAAAGTTTAAAAATTGCATTTGCATCATTCTTGCCATTTTTGCAATCTTTTAAAATAAGCGGAACTAAGTCCTGCCAATCGTTTTCAACCTGACCTAGCCATTGGTTTCTTTCATTTGGTATTATTTTTGTAAAATTTCCAATTAGTTCGTTATATGTTCGCAAACTTACATTATTTGCAACTTGCACCATCATTTTGTTTAAAAAATCAAGCTTTTCATCTTTTGTTGCATAGTCATCGACCTCAATGTATTTTATCTCGCATCTTCCCTGATTATCTCCATTTTTTATGAGAAACATTATGCCAACTCCAGTTTGTATGCCAAAAACATTATGTTTTGTTCCTGAAATTTTAGAATTTCTCCTAACATCTCCCTTCAAATTCACAAAATAAGCATAGTCAAATTCCTCGCGAACAGAAGCGCGGAAACCATCATCCTGCTTTGCATCTAAATAGGCGTTATTTGTTATAAATGCTACAATTCCGCCTTTTTGCTCATCCATTCTGTCACTTGCCCAGCGGATAAATCTTTTATACATATCAAATTGCTTTGTTTTTTGTGCTGTGGATTTTTTAATGTATGTTTCCTTAATTCTTTGGTCTATATGCGGATATGAAAAGTTTTTGTTGTTATCGTTTTCATTCTGCTGGTTTGAATTATATGGCGGATTTCCAATTATAACCTTAAGTTTTGCCTCGTTTTGTTTTTTAATTTTCTCATTATTTTCATTAAAGGCTTTGCGATTGTCTTCTGAAAATAAATCTTTTGAGTATTTTGTTTCAAAGTAACTATTTTTCAATGACGCAATGTTATTTAGAGTGTCAACCAAAACAATGTTTTTAAATTCTTTATAGCTTCCTTTAATTTGCGCTCTTATATATTCAATGTTCAAATTTGCAATATAATAAGGCAGAATATCAATTTCATTGCAAAAAATCTCATTTTCAAATTTATTATCAAAATTGTTATTATGTGATATTTCATACAGCAATTCACTAATAAAAATACCAGTTCCTGTGCAAGGGTCAAGAATTTCAACTCCATCATCTTCTAATCGTTGCTCAAAATGTTTCAATAATAATAAATCTGTGATTTTAATCATAAAACTCACAATTTCAATTGGAGTATATTCAACCCCCTGTCTGTCTGCTTTTGACGGATTGTATGCTTTGTAAAATTCTTGATAAATTGTTTTCAAGAAACTTTGTTTTTGTCTGTGATCGTGAATTGCCTTTGATGAGTTAATAATCGCTTGATAATATCCTCTAATCGATTTAGTTAATTCCATTTCTTTTTCTTTTGTAAAAAAAGTATTTGTTATTTCTTCAATGCTTTTTGCAATGGAGTTATATTTATGGAATTGCTGATCGTCAAAAATTGAGTCAAAAATATCTCTCGTTAAAATATGTTGAACAATCATATTGCCAATATCTTCGGTTGAAACCTCTTTGTTTATTGCGTCTTGACAGTCTTTTAAAAAAATTCCTAATTTTTCAATAAATACAGTGTTCGATTTTTGTTGTTCTTGAATTAATTTACGCAAAACTATCGAAATTTCAGGAACTTTTTCTTTAAATTTTTCCAATGCTTCTTTAAAATTAGAAACAAATAGTGGTTCGTAGCTAACAAATTGTTTTATAACCCTTTCAAACTCTTCTTCTGTAATTCTTTTATTAATTAGGTTCTCTTCCCCTATATAACCCCTGTAGATTTCATTTTTATTTTGATATAAAATAATCCATTGTGTGTTTTCAAAAATTATATTTGTTAAATCATAACCTTTTTTAATTTTTTTTTCAATTTCAATTTCTATATTATCATATATGTCTTTATTTTCTATATATCCAAAATTAAATCCAATTGAGCTTTGCAATCCTGCATCAGGGCAATTCCTTGTTCCAATTTGATTTAATTCATCAACTATTATTAATTGATATTCCTTTGCATACTTATCGACCATTTCCAGAAAAGCCTTTCTAATAGCAGTTTCTTTTTGAGTTCCTCCAGCAGTTTTTAGTTCACCGATTCTTTTATAATAATCTTTAATATTTGATACACTATTTTTTACATCTTTCATATATTTTTTATAAAACTAACTCCTCAAATCTATCCCGCAAAGCATAACCTCTGTCTTTTTTTGCTTCAGAAGTTGATTTAATAAATCCGCTTTCAATCCATTTTTGACAAAGATTATTCACTGCCCTTGTTGTTATTCCAAGAGTTAAGGCAATGTCTTTTGATTTTATAATTTTTTGCTTTATGAATAGCTCCAAAACTCTTCTTTGCCTTTCGTCTAATTCGTAAAGGAGTTTAGATTTATCTTGAAATCCACTATCACTTATTTTACTTTCTATGTTTTTACGGACACTTTCAAAAGCTTTTGCCATTCCTTTGCAGAAATATTCAACCCATTTCGTTACATCTTCTTCAGTTCTGCCCATATAATAATTATGTTCACCAATGCTTAAAGCTTCGTAATAACTTCCTAAATCCTTCGCATAATACTCTTCAAGCGAATAAATTCCCTTCATATCATAGTCATTTAGATGAAGAATTAGTGTCGTCAAAAGCCTTGCAGTTCTGCCATTTCCATCATAATAAGGATGAATTGTTGCAAATTGGTAGTGAGCAATTCCTGCTAAAATTGGTATAGGAATGTTATGTTTTTCAATTTTAATCCAATCTGTTAATTCTTTCATTAAAACTTCAGCATCTTTTGCTTCTGGTGGCATGTAAACAATAAGCCTTGAATTTGAATCTTTAATAACATTTTGTCCATCTCTATAAGGAGTTGGTTTTACTTTTTTCTTATTGCCATTCATAACCATTGCATGAATAGTTTTGACAACATCTTCTGTGATAATTGCATTTTTCTTTGCTATTTCTTGAACATATTCAAGGGCGTTGTAATAGCCTACAACTTCCAGTTCGT
>CAMCTP010000063.1 GCA_945878495.1 Rickettsia typhi
CACTAAAAAATATATCGTTTATAGGTGGATTTTATCTGGCAATTATATGCGGAATACCTGAATCTTTGAGCGGAAAGTATGGTCACTCTTTCCTACTTGGAGGAACGGGATTGTTGATAGTATTCAGCGTTGTAAATGACATTACAACACAAATCCAATCGCACATGATGACGGCAAAATACGAAAAAGTAATGCGTAAATATTCCAAAAAATAGTTTTATCCGAACATGAAAAACATTGTTTTAATGGGAGCGCCAGGATCTGGCAAGGGAACTCAAGGGGAAATGTTGAAAATGGAATTAAACTTAACAAAAATTGCGCTTGGCGATATTCTCAGAGACTACAGATCTGACAAATCAAATCCATTTTCATCGAGAATAAATGAAACCATGGACAGTGGAAAATTACTGCCAAGTGATCTTGTTAACGAAATTGCAAAAGATTATATACTACAAAATGCATCAAAATCAA
This sequence comes from Rickettsia typhi, assembly GCA_945878495.1. GTDB lineage: Bacteria > Pseudomonadota > Alphaproteobacteria > Rickettsiales > Deianiraeaceae > CAMCTP01. The sequence continues at coordinate 472 of CAMCTP010000063.1, forward strand.
ACGGATTTTTGCTCGATGGATATCCAAGAAAAATTGACCAAGCTGAATTCGTTGACAGTATTTTTCAAAATGACTTACAGTCTGAGATTCAAATTGCAATTATGCTTGAGGTATCTCTTAATGACCTTGTTGATAGATTGAAATATCGCCAAACATGCAAAAAATGCGGCGCAACATATAATACCGAAACCCTACCGACGAAAATCAATGGCGTTTGTGACCACTGCGGATCTAGTGAATTTTCAACTAGAAAAGATGATTCTGAAGAGCAAATAATTAAAACCAGATTTGAAGAATTTACGCTATCAACAATGCCTGTTGTTGAGTATTACCAATCTCGGGGAAAGCTTGTAAAAATCAATGCAAACCAAGCGGTTGAAAATGTTTATCGTGAAATAATCGACTTAATAAAATCTTTGTAATGAAAAAAGTGTTAAACCACATAGTCGCATTTATCGCCGCAACAATTTTACTGTTTATCAAAAAATCTTGCAAAATAATAGAAAGAAACTCCGATTATAAGCAGACAATAGATAAAAATAAACCTGTAATATATTTCCTATGGCACAAATCAGGCACTGCAATCATGCCATACATAATAGATTACAAAAAAAATCATACAACTTTTGTAACTCTGTCAAATAATAAAAGTACAGCGATTCAAAGGATTGCATTTAAAATTTTTGGGGCAAAGTCAATCGATGGCTCAAAACACAAGGGCTATCTAGCATCGATAAAGGGAATAATTTCCGCAATTCAAAGCCATAAAAATACCTTAATCGCAGTTACCCCTGACGGACCCAGAGGACCGGATTTAACAATATCAGATGATGCATTGTTTAAAATAATTAAAAAATTTAATGTTCAGCTTAGATATATTGGGATTATGTCGAGCTCAATTGTAGAATTCAATACATGGGATAAATTATACATTATAAAGCCGTTTTCAAAAATCATCTTTACCGACAAACAGCTAATTTCCACTGATGAAATATCTAGTCTAGATGAAAGCAATCTTAGATCAATTGCCCAAGAGAGAATGAGATCTTATTTCGGAGAGATGAGGCAAAAATGCAACCTACCAAATGTCGAACCTGGTGCAATTAAAAAAAAGCGTCCCAACAGCGGAGACGATAGAATTTAAAAATATTTCAATTGCAATTTAACTTTCAAGACATATGATTGTATATATATTATTTATAGAAAATGTTAAACATAACAAAACAAGAATTCGAAATAGACGGAAAACAATACTATTTAGAAACAGGAAAATTTGCCAATCAAGCTGATGCAGCTGTTGTTTGTGGATGCGGAGAAACTCAAGTTCTGGCAACTGCAGTTTTTGCAAAAGAAGCTAAATCCGGAGTTGATTTCTTTCCATTAACGGTAAATTATGTAGAAAAATTCTACGCTTTTGGAAAAGTACCTGGAGGATACATAAAAAGAGAAAGAGGACAAAGTGAAAGAGAAGTTTTAACATCAAGATTAATTGATAGACCAATAAGACCAATGTTCCCAGAGGGTTTCTGCAATGAAGTTCAGGTTATTTGTACTCTTATTTCATACGACAAAGAAAATGACCCTGAAATGATCGCTCTAATTGCTGCTGCAGCTGCGATTAGACTTTCTGGATTGCCAATTTTACATACAATTGCCGGTGCAAAATTAGCCATGATAAATGATAAATTTGTAATTAATCCAACAAATTCTGAACTTGAAGCATCAAAATCAACACTAGATCTAACAATCGCATCAACAAAAAGTTCGATCATAATGGTTGAATCTTCAGCTCACGAGCTTTCAGAAGAGCAAATGCTAAATGCACTGCAAGCTGGTAAAAATGCAAGCATAATAGCTATTGATGCAATTGAAAAACTTGCAGAAAAAACCGCTAAACCTAAATTTGAATTCGTAGCCGATAATTCGAAAATTTTAAAAATAGAAGCTGAGATTTCTAAAAAATTTGCTCAAGATATTAAATCATGCTATACAATAGCAAAAAAACAAGATAGGTACGCTAAAAAAGCTGAATTAAAAAATCAGGTTCTTGAAATCTTCAAAGAAAAAATTTCATCCTCTGAAATGTCAGAAGGCGAAGCAAAAACCGCTTTGGCAAATGTTGAATACAAAACAGTGAGAGAGATGATGCTATTAGATAAAAAAAGAATTGACGGTAGATCTGAAACCGACATAAGAGAAATATACATCGAACAATCAGTTCTTCCGCGATCTCATGGTTCGGCTATGTTCTGTAGAGGTGAAACTCAAGCTCTTGTTGTTGCTACTCTTGGGTCTGAACAAGATGCACAAATGAGCGAAGGCATAAATGGTATGCATAAAGAAAAATTTATGCTAAACTACAACTTTCCTCCATTTTCTGTAGGCGAAGTCGGTGCCTTAAGAGCACCTGGACGAAGAGAAATAGGACACGGAAAATTAGCACAAAAAGCTATACTTCCAGTTCTTGACATGGAAAATTCTCAATATTCAATCAGAATTGTATCTGAAATTTTAGCATGCAATGGATCATCTTCAATGGCAACAGTTTGCGGAACATCTCTTGCATTAATGAATGCCGGAGTGAAAATCAAAAAACAAATTGCCGGTATTGCAATGGGTTTAATAAAAGAAAATGATAAATATTCAATATTGACTGACATCATGGGTGATGAAGATCATCTTGGCGATATGGACTTTAAGGTTGCAGGAAGTAGAGACGGAATTACAGCTCTTCAAATGGATATTAAAATCGATGGAATCAGCGATGAAATACTTGCAAAAGCTCTTGATCAAGCAAAAGAGGCTAGAATTTTCTTGCTAGATAAAATGGATGCAGTAATTGCAGCTCCATCTGAATCTATCAGCGAATTTGCACCACAGGTTGAAAGTTTTCAGGTTGCACAAAAACTAATTGGTGATATCATCGGAAAAGGTGGCGCAACAATCAAACAATTCTGCGAAGATTTCGAGTGTAAAATTGACATATCTGATGCTGGATTGGTTACAATTTATGCACAAGGAGACAATGCACTAAAAGCAAAAGAAGCAGTTCTTCTGTCAATACAAGAGCTTGAAAAAGGTGAAATTTATGATGCGGTTGTTATTGAACTAAAAGACTTCGGTGCTTTTGTTCAACTTCCTGGAAAAAAACAAGGTCTTCTTCACATAAGCGAAATAGACAGCGAGAGAGTTGAAAATATTTCAGACTATCTATCTGTTAATGATCAGTTAAAAGTTAAATATCTTGGCGTTGATGATAAGAGAAGAATCAAGCTTTCTGCAAAGGGCATGGGTCTTGTAAATAGAAATAAATCAGAAACTACAGCCGAAGAAAAGGATTCAAATTGTGCTATAAATAGACAATTATCGTCTGAATCTGAAGTTGAAGTTTTGCAGAGTAATTCATCATTTTATTCAAACTAAAAAATCATCCGCCTAGACCTATTAATAAATCTGGGTGGATATTTAAAAATGAAATACCACCATGCTAATTATTTTTTCTGGATTACCGGGAGTTGGAAAAACAACTTTATCACGAAAACTTGCTCGTCAAATTTCTGCTACCTATATACGTATTGACACAATTGAGCAGGCAGTAAAAAGTTCTAGCTTGAATGTAAATGATTCAATGGACGCTGGATATACGGTGGGCTACGGATTGGCAGAAGATAACTTAAAAATTGGAAAAATAGTCATTGCCGATTCTGTTAATTCTCTAAAAATTACCAGAGATGCTTGGCTGGATGTAGCTAAAACAATCGGCGTCAAAGCTATCGAAATTGAGGTAATTTGCTCGGATGCCTTAGAGCATAGGCATCGTATAGAAACTAGAAAATCAGATATAATTGATCACAAAATACCAAATTGGCAAGATGTACTTGATAGAAATTATGAAAAATGGTAC
>CAMCTP010000064.1 GCA_945878495.1 Rickettsia typhi
GATCCATTCAAATCTATAATGGTGTGATTCCCATGGAAACAGTTTCCTTGATTTCTCAGGCACCTCTTGAGGACATTGAGCGATGGTTTGATCGCGCTATTGACGCGAAAGCCTTACCAGACGTATTCGAAGATTAATCAACTGTTAGCAGCTAAACTAAGGTGGTAATACGTTCGCTGCTGATAGCTATTATATTAATACTGACAATAGACTCTGCTAATCATAGCATTAACGTCATACCTCACTTACAATGGTAAAAACGGATTATAACTCAATGAAAATCTGCTGCGTTAACATGACCTCCTCCACCATATTGCACCGCTAAAGCACCTACGTCTAAATCTCCAATGGAACGTAAACTATAGGTCCACCGCAGCTTACCACCATCGTAGTAATAAACCATCCCTACTCCATTCGACTTTTCTGCTAAAAGATGCCCCAAATCATATTTGATTTGATTGCACCTATCCCCCGACAAAGCAAGTAACCAAGCATTTCACACCACTATAGGTGCAAAATCACCACCGAAAGTAGAAAAGTACTCTATCTAAAAAAATCCGCAGCAATATTTTTTTAAAGCTGCAGACCCAATTTATCAATAAATTCAATAAGTTGAGGATTTTTATTTAAAATAAGCCCAACATACTTAATCTGCCCTTGCCCAACTCATAAATTGAAGAAGGAGAAATTCATTATTAATTTAAGAGCATGGATAAATTACAAAACACCATAATTGTTTTTATTTGAGGTAAATAAAAAGAATAAGAGAAAACAATCAATATTAAAAAACCAAAAAAGATAAGTTAAATTACAAAAGAGAAAATTTTATGAGAATCCTCAAATAAGGGATAATCAAATTAGTAAGATTAGATATTGCAAAATGGAAATAATATGTTAGTCTACAGATAATTCTAAAAAAACTATAATTATTAATACAAAAGAAAAATGTTACAAAAACAACAGCTTATAAATAAAAACCTACGTGTACTTATAACATTGATTTTATTAATCAATTCACTAGAAGTAAATGCATGGGGTTTGAATGTTCAAATTTTGGATATACCACTGTCTGTAATCAGTAAAAATTCGATTATTGGGAAGGGAAAAGTAATTGTAGTAACAAATACATCAAATGAATATTTACATGAATGTTCGATATCAATAAATCCACCTAACGAAAATCCTCTAGTTATCCCCACAATTTCACCTCATTCTAGCGAAGATATTGGATGGTTAGAAATTGGATTTGAATTGAGACCTAATGATTTAGTGTCTATTTTATGCAAAAAATATTCAACACCTTTTATATTTAAAATAAAATAATCAGCAAATTAAAAAAAAACTATTAAAATTTACGTGAAATAACTCATAAAAAAAACCAAATAAAAAAAAATGAAAAAAATAACTATAATTTTAATATTAATATTTGTTTATGGTTGTCAATCAGAAACTAATATGAAAGCATCTTTATATGAAAATGCCATAAAAACTGACGCAACTAATTCAAAAAAAAATGAAGTAGAAAATAAAAAATATGACACAAGGGATTCAATAACACGACGGTCTATTAATAAAAATGAATCCGTAAACAGCAATCGAATCATAATGCCTCTGAATTTAAAAGATTTACCAGATTCAATACGAAATGAACAGGAAATTAGAATTAAAAGACTCATGTATTTAACAAAAAAACTAAATGCACCTCTAGCCGATACAAATGAAGAGCTACAAATTGCAACTGGTTCAATTATTGGCATTAATTACCCAGTTCCAGTGATAAAGATAAGATATGCAGAAAAAACATTTTTTGAATCAAATAAAAGCAATATTAACCCCGAATCAAAGCAAATTCTTGATGTAATTGCAGAACAAATGAAAGGAGATTTGCCTGATACTAGTTTAGTAATTCTAGGTCATACCGATAGTGTAGGCACAGATGAATATAATAACAAATTATCAATACAAAGAGCAACTGTAGTAATGAGAGAATTAACAGAAAGAGGTGTTAACACAGAGCAAATGTCAACTGTAGGAATTGGAGAATCGCAACCAATTGCAACAAACTCAAATGATAAAGGACGGTCATTAAATAGAAGAGTTGAATTTTTAATGTCACGATATGAAGATGCTAATTTCATAGCAATAGAAAAATTCCCAAGAAATATTGAATGGTTGAATGATAATAAAACAGATAGTTCAACCTTAAAAAATACAATGTCAAAATCTCTTAATGTACTGAAACTTCATAAAAGTGTAACCTTAACAGCAAATAATGAAAAAAATATTAAAACTGAAAAGGAAAAAATCGAATTAATCCCAATAGAAAATTCAACACGAATTGTTAATTTAATTCCTGCAGAAAAAGTTGTAGTAGAACTTTTACCAGGGTCATACTAATAAAGTACTAATTACAAATTAAATAAAATGGTAAATGAATCGATAAATGTAAGAATTCCTGAATCAATAAAAGTAGCTTTTAAGGCTATAACGGAATTTAATATTCCATCGCAAGATGATGTAATATTTAGGGAATGCTTTAATACAAACATAAATATAGAATCAAGAAGTGAAAATCCATTACTTCTCAATAAAAAAGGCTTGACCAGTGGAATGCTTTCTTCTTGCGTAGATCCAACTCTAATATATTTAGACAAATTTTATAAATTAAGCGATGAATTTGATGTCTCAATAAGTCCATATTTGCCAAAAATAGAAGCACTAAGAGAAAATCAAAACCAAATTAAAGAATTAGAAAATGAATCAGAACAAGCACAAATAAATATAGAAAACACACACGGTTCGAACCAAAAATATAATCAAGCCAAAATTAAATATGAACAATTGAAACAAAACTATACACAAATGTACAATGCAGAAGGACAAAGAGAAGCAAAAAATTTTTCTCCTTTATTATATGGACTCATTCTTATATTGATAGGTGCAGTAGAATGGCTAATTAATTACAGCTCATTCTTAGAATTCTATAATGTTCCAGCTATGGCAGCAGGATTCACATTTGCTGTTTCTCTAGCTGTTGCTTGTGCATCACACTGGCATGGCTCACGTCTTAAAGGTAGTTCATATTTTTTTGGTGATCATGTTGAAATTAGCGAAAAAAATAAAGAAATTTTAGCAATTTCGTTCGCAACAGCTGCGTTATTAATAGCGATTTGTTATGTTGGATGGGTACGCTATTCTTGGGCGATTGATTTATTGTCTCAACTAGGAACGAGCAATACAAGTATCGACCAAGATACTACACTACCAACAATTGATGTTGGGAATAAGGTAGTTGTTAGCTTAATAGCAAATTTATTAGTATGGTTTATTGGTGCAGCCTTTGCCTATGCAGTACATGACAAAAACCCAAGGTTCACAGAAAAGCTTCGTGAATATAATAGAGCAAATAAAGAGTTTCTTAACTTACACAAACCAATTGAACTTGAAATTCATCAACAGCGGAGTAAGTTAGCACAAAATATATATGAATTGAAAAATATAGCAACTGCAATTAGCGAAGAAGCAGCTCCGTTAGCAGAAATTAAAACAATTAAAGATCAGAGAGTTTTAAAAGTAAACTCACAAATAAATAGTTTAGTTAATGCTTTAATAAGAAATTATCAAAGCAGTTTGAGCAGTATTGCCATCGTTGAAAATCCCACATTACAGTTCAATGCAAACGGTACGCTAATTAATCTTGAAAATTATAGACAAATACAGATAAAATTCAGTTTTGTCGAAGACATTGAGGAAGAGCTTTGAAAAATATTAAAATTGGTATATTTCTAATTTTTGGAATACTTTCAATAAATTCAAATAATACTTGGGCAATTTTTGGTACCGATGACTTTAGGATTGAAAAGTTCTGCCAGCCTACATTTAAAAGCCCCAGACAAACCATTATTTATATTGATGATCAAATATTAATAAAAAATGAATCTCAATGGGCAAAAGATTTATTGTCAAAACTTATGGCAAATTTAATGCCATCTGAACAGGTGACACTTGTGAAGCTTTCATCAGAGTCTGGAGATATGCAAGAAATGTGGCATGCTTGTTATCCGAATTACACTTCAGTTGAGTTTGATAAAATTAAAAAAGAAAATAATAGTTTTTTTGGAAGTGATCCAACTAAGCAACTGCAAAATCAGCAGGCATTTTTTCGTAAACAGTTTAGTGATGCATTGGGCAAACTTCTAAATTCAGCTGGTAGAGATATAATTCAAATTAAGGTTGACTTGAAA
>CAMCTP010000065.1 GCA_945878495.1 Rickettsia typhi
CCTTCACCAAAATGGATGTTAAAACAAAGTGATAATGATTGTGGGTTATGCGCTGTCATCAATAGTTATTTTCTGAAAAATCCAGATGCAACAGAGTTCGAAATAAATAGTCCGGATGACTATGAAACTCCTTGGAGGATGATGTTTGAGCTTGTAGACAAAAATGGTAAAAAGGCAGATACGCAAGCAGAGGCAACTGGCATGAATTGTTATATTAGTTATAATCAAATAGAAAATGAGGAGGAAATAGATGCTTGGAGCACGTGGAATCAGGTACGGATGACTGACAATATTTTACCGCAAAAAGCAAGTAAATTACTGCGTTTTGCAATCATGGAAGATTATCGGGGTGGAGGTGGAAATGAGGTAGAAACAGAAACCGACGACTGGATTACTGAAAGTGATGATGCCGGCAGTGAAAGCAGTAGTAAAAGCAGTAGTAAAAGCGTTGTTACGATTAAAAGTCATTATACCAGCAGTGGAGATGGAGATGATGAATTTAACGATGAGATTTATCATCCTGATGGTCTTAGTGAAGGTGCCGGAAATTTAGACATAGATGCAGATTTTACAAAACTACCAAATATTGATGGGGTTAAAAACTGGGCAAAAAAACGAGAATTTTATCACAAGGAGATATTAAAACCAAAAAAATTTCAGATTGGAGCCTATTTCAAAAGTTTGCCAAAAACTGCAACTCAAGGGAAAGTGGCACAATATCTTTCAATCATAGCCCTTCCAATAACTGCTACATTAAGCGGAATATCGGGATTAATAGGAGGTGGATTTTTCAATCCAATATATATTGCTTCAAGACACGATGCATGGACAGGAATTCCCGATTACAATACAGCATCTCCGGATTTTGATGGCAATAAGCTTGAGATCCAAAGGTGCGTTACGGGAGTGTTAGAGTTACTGGATACAGGTTGTCATTCAAAAAAAATAGAGGAGCTAAGAAACTCAAAGCCTCCGATTAAAATAGAAACACAGGAAGCTCTTGGCAATATGGTTAATTTATTAGCCTATAAATCAAGTGAGCATAATTTAGAGTTAGCAATGCGTCATTCAACTGATGATAGTGAAAAAAATAAGCTAATAGCGTACAAAAATATCATGACAAAGATCATGACGGAGAAAAAATGGACCATGGGTAGCAGCGGAGATTTGAAGGATTTCAATGCAAAGGATATGCGGAATTTGGTTAATGTAATATCTGGCGGAGACGACAAACATCCTTTAATGGATTTAATAAATAAAATAGAAAATGCATCGGATCAAAGGATTACCAAGAAATTAAAAGAGAAATTTACCCACATGGTTCTTCATTATAGCAATTCGTATTCCAATTCTTTAGCTACAAAATATGGCATAAATAATCAGACAGTTTCGATATCAGACATGGCTCTCAATGCAGGATTCAATTTAGCTTTAATAATCCCAAGGTTAAAAAGTATGTCGATGGATCCGGTTGTATCTCAGTACATCAATCCCGATTCGCTAAATTTATTAAAGGATTATATCAAAAGCGACAAACGTTGTCAAAAAGCACAAAGAATAGCACAGCCTATTCACACAAGTGTGGACGCTAAAACCGCAATTGATGGAGTTAAGGGTGGGTTAGACAAAAAAATTAAAGCTTGCGATAATAGAGTAAAATTTTTACAAACTCAAACAAATGGAGTAAAACCAGAAGTTCAGTCGATGATTGACAAGATTAATCACAAAAAAGAATCGCTAAAGCAAAGCAAAGAAAAACTTGACATCATTGACACAAAGGATGATTTACAGCAATGGTTTATTGGATATTCAGAGGATATCGCAAATCAAAGGTACAATTACAAGGCTAATGAAAAAAAACCACAGCTAAAGGGAGTAAAAAGTTTGGAAATCAAAGCAAAAGTATATGAAGATGGTGAGTCTTATGAAGAAAAAGAGCGAAAAGCAATAAAAGCCGAAAATGACAGAAGAGAAATAATTACTTCATATCGTTTTATAGAAGATGCTAATATTTTAGATAATGGAGACATCAAGGATGTCGGAAAAGCGGCAATCGAGTTGAATAATTTCATTAATATTTGCGAAGAGGAGTTGAAAAAAATTCCAAAAGATAACGATTCAGCAGATCACGCTTGGTTAACAGTTAAAAGAGAAGGTGATCAAAACAGCGTTAAAGCTAGCAATGAAGATGCTAGAGAGAAAATTACAAAAAGACTTGAAATCGCTGAAATATTTTACGAACTTTTCAGTCAAGCTAGTACAAATACCACGGGCGAAGAAATGAATCTTAACAAAGTAGAAAAAGAGGTAATACAAAATGCAATTTCTTGCAAGGATGAACTATTGGTGGTAAAAGAAAATGATAATGGCGAAGAAGATAAGTATGCAATTTCAAAATCAGCACATGCGATTTTCAATAAAATAGATGACATACAAAAGAAAATGCCTGAAAGCTCACACAAACATCACGAAGACGAATCACATTCACATGGCGATGATTCATCACGTAGAAATGGATACATGGATGATGTTTATAGTCAAAATAATAATGTTAGGAATGCTGTTGCAAGGCGTCTTGAGCTTGCAAGTTATCAAAAAGAGTTTGATGGTTTAAACAAAGTAGGAAAAAGCAAAAGCATTTCAGGTGGCTCTCGGGGAGGAGTGTAAATTATAATGTTATTTAAAATATAAATCATTTATGCAAGCAATTAAGAAAATTGGTATTTGATATTTCTATTGAATAATAAATTTTTGCGTTTTAGATTGATTTATGGGTTTTATCTAGTTTTGTCAGACATAACAAAAATAAGAAATTTTTCAATAATTGCACACATTGATCACGGGAAAAGCACGATTGCGGATAGGATGATTGAGATGTATAGTTCGCTACGAAAGGATCAGATCACAGAGCAGATGCTGGATTCAATGGATATTGAAAAAGAACGAGGAATAACAATAAAATCTCAAACGGTAAGATTGAATTATCTGGCAAAAAATGGAGAGGAGTATATTTTGAATTTAATGGACACGCCCGGGCATATAGATTTTGCCTATGAGGTATCAAGATGTCTTTCAGCGTGTGATGGGTCAGTGTTATTAGTGGATTCAACACAGGGGGTCGAGGCACAGACATTGGCTAATGTTTATAAGGCAATGGATGCAAATCACGAGATATTACCGACATTAAACAAGGTAGATTTACCGTCATCAGATGTAGATGGAACCAGAAGGCAAATCGAAGAGGTCATTGGAATAGATGCATCACAGGCAGTTTTAACAAGCGGAAAAACCGGCATGGGAGTTGGAGATTTATTAGAGCAAATTATTGTAAAAATTCCGCATCCAAAAGGATCTGCGGCTAATCCTACCAAGGTAATGTTGGTTGATGCTTGGTATGATCAGTACATGGGCGTTGTAATGTTGGTCAGCATAAGAGATGGGATTTTAAAAAAAGGCGACAGAATTAAAATGTTGAATAATGGCAGCATTCATCAGGTTGAGAAGATCGGTATTTTCACACCAAAAAAAGAGGATGTGGCAAGTTTGTCTGCGGGTGAGGTAGGGTTTATTTGCACGGGGTTAAAAACGGTTTCGGATTGCTTGGTTGGGGACACGATTGTTTTGGAAAAAGATAACACAACCGAGGCATTGGCGGGTTTTAAGAAGGTTAGACCTGTAGTATTTTGTGGTTTATATCCAACGGAAGCTAGTGAATATGCGGAATTTAAGGAGGCTGTTGACAAGTTGACGCTAAACGACTCAAGCATACATTATGAGGTTGAATCTTCAGGGGCGTTAGGTTTTGGGTTGCGATGCGGATTCTTAGGTTTATTGCACATGGAAATTGTTCAGGAGCGACTTGAACGAGAGTATGACATTGATTTAATTACCACTGCACCGAGTGTAATTTACAAGGTTCACATGCGTAATGGGGAGGTCGTAGAGGTTAGCAATCCAGCTACTTATCCGGATCCTGTTGAGATTGATTTTATCGAGGAGCCTATTGCAAAGGTAATGATTTTCACGCCGAATGAAAATCTTGGTGATTTAATGAAATTTTGCAACGATAAACGAGGTTTGCAAAAATCGCTAAGTTATGCAAATGGAGCGGCAAGAGTTGTTGTTGAGTATGAATTACCAATGGCGGAAATTGTATTTGATT
>CAMCTP010000066.1 GCA_945878495.1 Rickettsia typhi
CAATCGAAGATATGATAGCTTTTGTTAAATATATTGATCAAAATGAATATATAAAAAATATACTGCTTGATGATCATGGTAAATACGGCTATGGTTATGGTATCAGGCATGAAAAAATTGGCGTTTTTGATGTTATTTATCATAAGGGCATGATTAAAGGTGCCATGAATTTCTTCTCATATAATACCGAAAATAAAACTTTTGCAATATACCTTTCAAATGCTTCCGATCTTGCAGATAATCAAGTTATTAATCAAAAAATGAAAGCCATAATTAGCGATGTTGAAGCGGTTCTAATCGGACTTGAAATTGCTGATGGATGGTAATTTTATATTTAATATGCAAACAACAAATGGTAGTAAAATAGAAAAAATTAGAAATAATAGAGAGTACAAACTTACCACGCCTAATAAACAATATATAATTAAATATAAACGCAATCCGTTAATTCATGACCCATATGACGCAGATGATGAGAGCGGTTTTTCTAAAAACAACAATGATCACATTTTAACTAATATTAAAAATGATCAATCTAGTACTTTTGTTGGAAACCTTGCCAAAAGATTGACGAATTCTCCAAAGAATTTAACGTAATAAAATATATTAAGCTTGTTATTCCTTAAAAAAATATCCTCTTGAAAGATAAAAAACATCAATTATAGATAATTACTGATTGTAAAAAAATGAATAATTCAAAAAACTACAAAGATCTAAAAACTCTTGAATTCTGGAAATCCGGCGATTTTTTTAATAAATCTGTTCAACAAAATACCGATAAACAATACATATTCTTCGACGGCCCTCCATTCGCAAACGGTTTGCCGCACTACGGACATCTATTAACTGGCTTTGTAAAAGATGTTTTTGCACGTTATCATACCAGTCTTGGCGAAAAATGTGAGAGAAAATTCGGTTGGGATTGCCATGGACTGCCTGCTGAAATGGAATCCGAAAAAGAGCTAAATGTTAGCGGACGCTTGGCGATAAAAGAATTCAACGGAAAATTTGGCGACAAACAAATCACAAATGAGCGGGGTGAAAAACTCGAAGGAATAGCTGCTTTTAACGAGCACTGTAAATCCTCTGTCATGAAATACGCTGATCAGTGGGAGGATTATGTCACTCGTCAGGGTCGTTGGGTCGACTTCAAAGATTCATACAAAACCATGGATTTGGACTATATGGAATCTGTCATCGGTGCTTTTGCAAAACTAAACGACAAGGGCTTGATTTACGAATCCACTCGTGTTATGCCGTACTCTTGGAAATGCGAAACTCCGCTTTCAAATTTCGAAACTAAAATGGATAATTCCTATCGTGAAAAGGAAAGCAAAACCTGTACGGTAAAATTTAAACTAACCTCAGAGGCTAAATCAGAACTTGCCGTAAAACTCAATCAAAGCCTAGAATCTATCGATAATATTTACATATTGGCTTGGACGACAACGCCGTGGACTCTGCCGTCAAATCTTGCCTTGTCGGTCGGCGCTGATATTGATTATACAATTATAAAATCCGGCGATGACGCTTATATTATAGCAAAATCCTTGGTTTCAAAATACCAAAAAGAACTCTTGTCAGATGATTCAAGCACTAAAAATATATCTCAAGCATTAAAATCATTGGGGCTAGATTTTGACTGTGAAGTTAAATTATTGGATGATAAATTTACTGCCGACTTCCTTGTTAAAAGTAATAATCTTGCGATCGAGCTAAAGGCTGATCAAAAAGCAAAACTTGAGTTCGATACAAAAACTAAACCACAGCTTAAAAAACAAGGTTTCAATTCAATTTGCCTGACCTACGAACAAGCGGCAAGCGTTGATTTATCGGTAAAAATCAAAAACCTAATCGCTATGGAATCAAGCGAAATAGAATATAAAATCGAAAAAAATTCCGAAAAATGCCTTGAAATTCGCCGAGAGGTTTTTATCGAAGAGCAGGGCGTGGCGGCTGATCTTGAGCTTGAATTTGAAAACGATCAAGCAGATATGATAACCCACTTTGGATTTTATCATAAGGGCGAAATTGCAGGAGCAATGCGTTCCAGAGTGACAAAAAATGGTACAAAACTCGAACGAATTTGCACCGTTAAAACCCACAGAGGGCTTGGTATTGCAAAAGCATGCCTTGCTGAAATAATTCAAACCATCAGCGGAGAAATTTATCTTAATAGCCAATCACAAGCTGCTGGTTTTTACCAAAAACTTGGATTTGTTGAATCTGGTGATGAATTTGTCGAAGCAGACATACCTCATGTAAAAATGATTTTGGTGAAAAATAGCCCTGATTTATTCAATGGATCGATTCTTGAAAATCTCTACTACACTCCGCTATTCCCATATTTCAAAAACGCCGCAAATGCATTTAGAGTCCTTGTTGGCGATTTCGTTTCAACCATTGATGGTACAGGAATAGTTCACATGGCACCGGGATTTGGTGAAGACGACTTTAATCTTTGTCGTAAAAATAACATTCCGGTTCTTTGCCCAATTGATGATGGGGCGAAGTTTAACGACTCAAGAATTGTGGATCTTGAATACAAGCTTGGGGAAAGAAATGAAACCCTATCCTTGATAGGCCGCTGTGTTCTTGAGCAATCTCAAAATGATCGTGGTGTGAAAAATTATGATGGCGTTAATGAGGATGTGATTAAATATCTTAAATCCCAAAATCTCTGGCTGAAAACCGAACAATATCTACATAATTATCCGCATTGCTGGCGTACTGATACTCCGCTAATCTATAAAGCCGTGGGTTCTTGGTACGTAAATGTCGCTGGAGACGGGCAGGGCGATGTTAAAATCCCGACCCAAGCCGGTGAAAAAACCATCAAAGACCGCATGATTGAACTCAATCGTGGTAAGGTTTATGAGTTTGAAACTGCAAACCTATACACTAAAAAAATATCCCTCCAAGACCTAGATGCAATCGCTAAAATGCGTTCTGATAGCGAGGTTATGAAATTCTATCCTGAAACCGAAACCCGTGAACAGGTTGAAAATTTCATACTTGAACTCACCAAAAATGAAGCTGAAAAAGACCTTGTTTATTACTCGATATTCGAAAAAAATACCGATAAATTCGTTGGAATCGGGGGCTTTAAAGACTTCTTCGGACAATGCGAAATTGGCATAACAATCGACAAACCATTCTGGGGCAGGGGATATGGATCTGAATTCGCCGCAAAATTATTCGAATTCTCGCCAAAAAACGAGCTACTGGCAATTACCCTTGAAAACAATACCGCGGCAGAAAATCTCCTGAAAAAACAAGGCTTTGAATTTAAGGAAAAATCCTATTTTGAAGCATTTAATATCTATACAAACTTCTGGACAAAAAAGATCGATCAACCATTAACTGGAATAAAATGGATTCCTGATCATATTCGTGACGGGCAATTTGGAAAATGGCTTGAAGGCTCTCGTGACTGGTCAATCTCCAGAAACCGATTTTTTGGCTGCCCGATTCCGGTTTGGAAGAGCTCATACGATCATAAAACAAAGTTCTTTTCTTCTATTAAGGAAATGGAAGATGAATTTAAAATGTTCTATTTATACGAATATTACGTATTACGACATATTAAGCCAATGGGATACACTAATTATACTTGGAAATATATACAAGAAGATGGGTCTTTCAAAATAACAGATCTTCATAGACCGTATATTGATGAATTGCGTGCACCGGATTATATAATAGGGCCAATAGGAGATGATTATTGGAGTCCAGAATATGCAATAGATACTATTCTATCTTATTGTAAATATATTGCTAGCAAAGTACAAGAGCCAAATCTTAAAAAGATTATTTACGATGTAGAAAAATATTTTAGACAATTTCATCCAAATCAATATGTCCAATCTGGTGATGTTACTCAAGGCATCTATGATGGCACTGAGGAAAGCGGATATGGCTTTGGCGATAGTGTTTATTTATATGAAAGAATCGAAGATGTTTTCGATTGCTGGTTTGAATCCGGATCCATGCCATTTGCCAGCATTGGATTTAAAGATTTCGATACAAAGCCAAGTAATTTCCCAGCCGATTTTATCGTGGAATATGTTGCACAGACCCGTGGTTGGTTCTA
>CAMCTP010000067.1 GCA_945878495.1 Rickettsia typhi
ACAAATTTAATGTACCAAAATTAAGACAAGGTATTATTTATTCCAATGAAGCAAATATGTTAAATCAAATCATTTTTGGGATGACGGCAAAAGAATTTAAAAATAAAAATGATAATAAAGATTGCAGAGAAGAGGCAACAACAGAGCAATTGGCCGTTTTATCAAATCTTGAAATTTTAAATGCAAGTTTAATTAATGATAAGATTAATGAGCGTGATAGATTTATAAAATTATCAGAAGAGGCTGATAAACAATTTAATTCATTTTCTAAATTAAAAATTCCTCCAAGAAGAAATGCTCCTCTTTTTGATAAATCTTCAAAGAAAGAATTGGAGCAAGAGAATCTCAAACCACAAAAATCCACCCTAAAAAACAATTGACTTTTATATCACTTTTGACATAAAGATATAATTAGATTAATTTGTCGTATGAGCGGAGATTTGGTGAAAGAAAGCAAAACATACAAGCCATTTAAATATGAATGGGCTGTTCAATTCGCAATAGATGGAGAAGACATGCACTGGCATGAAAAAGAAGCGAATTTGGAATACGATGTAGCACAATGGAAGGGTAGAGATAAAAACTCTCTTACAACCGGTGAAAAAGATTTTATTACAAATATATTGAAACTTTTTACTCAACTTGATGTTACGGTTGGGCAAAATTATATTGAAAAATTCCTGCCAAAATTTAAAAATAATGAAATAAGAGCTATGTTATCTAGTAATCTAGCTCGTGAATTTATTCATCAAAGAGCATACGCATTATTAAATGATACTCTGGGTCTTGATGAAAAGCAATATTCAGCATTTTTGGAATACAGTGAAATGGCTGATCAGATAGATTTTATACTTGATAGCGATATTCACACGGTAAAAGGTCTTGGGCTTGCACTTGCAAAGGCTGTATTCAGTGAAGGAGTAGCCTTGTTCGCTTCATTTGTAATGTTACTAAGTTTTAAAAGATTTGGTAAAATGCTTGGAATGTGTGATATAGTTGAATGGTCAATAAAAGATGAAAATCTTCATGTTGATGGCATGACAGCACTTTTTAGAGCTTATTGCGATGAAAATCCACGAATTGTCACGGATGATTTTAAGAAATCTATATATGAAATGGCAGCCGCAGTCGTGAAACTTGAGGATGAATTCATAGAAATGTCATATAAATTATCGCCAGATGCTATTAAGGATCTTAAAAAAGAAGATATGAAGCAATACATGAGATATCTTTCTGATAGACGCCTAACGCAACTTGGATTAAAACCACAATACGGTATTGCAAAAAATCCACTACCATGGGTTGATGAGATAATAAATGCTAGAGTTCACGGAAATTTCTTTGAAACAAGAATTACCGATTATTCTGTTGTTGGATTAACTGGGTCTTGGGAGTAGGGGTTTATCTATTTTGCTAAAAAATCTGATATTAATTTCCAATTATCACGAAAAGAATCCAAATTTTCAATTTTTCTAGTATTGCATATCATCCATGTAGAATCTGATCTATGCGTTTTAATAATATCAATTGGTATAATAAAAATATCTGGAGCTTTAATTCCATCTTTATCGTCTCTTTTGCTTTTATTATACCAAAAGCCACGATTTAAATTGATATAAACAACAAAATCACAATCGGTATTTTTAATTGAAAAAGATTTATTACTATCTGTTGCCCATCTGCTTTTTACTTGTATCTTGCAATTTTTACCACTTTCTGGATTTAACGCAATTAAATCATATCCAGCCATATTTATATATGCTTTATAAGCCCAAATTCCATTAATCATTAAATGACCAAGTACCAAAAACTCCGCACCTTCACTTTCACATTTTGTATCTTGTCGTTTTTCTTTTGAATCTATCAATCCTTTCTCAAAATTTCATCAAGTGTTTTACCATCCTTATTCTTCCAATTAGTCCAGCCATTTGAATTAGAACCAATTACAAAACAAGAAGCGCCACTTGGAGTGCCAAATTTTATATCAACCAATAATTCTATAAAATCATTATCAATAATTTTAAAATTATTACCCATTAGATTATTTCGTCTTTCTTGCGTTCTATCGAAAAATGGATCATCATTTCGTCTAGTATAAGCTGCTTTTAATTCTTTTACAATCTTTGATCCCTTGAGAAGTGTAAAAATATTATCTTTGAATATACCACGAGCATTTGTTCCAGATCTTGTGCAGTATAAAATCTCATTTGAATCTTTTTCATCTTTGATTATAGTTTTAGGTGTAAAAAATGTATAACCTAAAAATCCGGTAATTAATTTTACATCTTCAAAAAATTCTTCAATTGAAGCTTGCTGATGTTCTGGTAAATGAGGTTTTGTTGATTCTTTTTTATTTTGTGATTGCTCTGAATTTAATGTTTTTAAAGAAAGATGCTCTAGATATTTTACATCCGCTTTTGTTAAATCATTGTTTTGTGAGAAAAATGATACTGCAATATCCCAAAAATCTTTTCCAGTTTGATGATTTCTTAGTCTATCATAAAAGCTTTCACTTTCTCCTATATAAATATTATTTTCATCGTCCTGACTGATTAAAAAATACAATGATGGTCGCCCCGCTTCTTCTCTTGTTTTAATTTTTTCAACATCTTCTCTCGGTACTATTAAAGCCTTGCAAACCTTATTCGAAATAAAAACAGTTCTTAAGCCTTTTGGTTTTCCATTTATTAAATATGTTGTTATTGTTTTTGATTGCATAAATTAAAAATCCACCTACTCAAAATCCCGTCCAAGATAAACATCTCGTACGGTTTGATTTTTGAGAACCTCTTCTTTTGTTCCATTTACCAAAACCGTTCCATCATAGATAACGGCGATTTTATCGGCTGCTTTTAGTATTTCTCGTGCGTTGTGATCGGTTATAACAACTCCTATGCCTTTATTTGCGAGATTTTTGATTATTTCAATAACGCTTGAAACTGATACAGGATCAACTCCTGCAAATGGTTCATCAAGAAGGACAAAGCTTGGATTTGATGCCAGCAACCTTGCTATTTCAAGTCGTCTTTTTTCGCCTCCTGATAGTGCAACTGATGGAGATTTTCTGACTTTTTGAAGGTTGAACTCATCGAGAAGTTCATTTAATCTAGCTTGTTGTTCATTTTTATCCTGTGTGTAGTTTTCTACAACACAAAGTATATTTTCTTCAGTTGTTAGTCCTTGAAAAATTGATGATTCTTGCGGAAGATAACCAATCCCAATTTTAGCTTTTATGTGCATTGGAAGCTCGGTAATATCAACGCCATCGATTGTTATTTTACCCTTGTCCGGTTTAACTATACCAAATATCATGTAAAATGATGTAGTTTTACCGGCACCATTTGGACCAAGTATTCCAAATATTTCTCCTCTTTTAATCTCAAAATTTACATCTTTTATTACTAGCCTTTTGCCGTAATATTTCTGTAAATTTTTAGCTATTAGCATTAGATATAGCTATTAAAACGGTATTTCATCATCGATTTTTACTGATGAATCTATTCTATCATTTGAGTCATACGAATTACTATTGCCTGAATCTATTCTGTCAAAATCATCAGAACCCTGAGATGCAGAAGATCCTGAGTCTCTTGAATCAAGTATTTTTACGGTTGATCCATAACCCTGAACAACGATTTCAAAAGATCTTCTTTCTGCTCCAGTTGAATCATTATATTTTCTTGATTTAATAGAACCTTCAACGAATAATTTTGAACCTTTTTTAGCATATTTTGCAAGCATTTCAGGTAATTTATCTCC
>CAMCTP010000068.1 GCA_945878495.1 Rickettsia typhi
CCCAAAGTTGGAATCGAACCAACGACACAAGGATTTTCAGTCCTTTGCTCTACCGACTGAGCTATTTGGGCATCGAAAATACGTTATAAGTTGTTTTTTTATTGTCAAGTAAAAATATTATCCCTAAAATAGAGTATTTTATGAATTATTTTTAATCGCCATTGTCGCTAATTCATCCGCAATTTCGTTGTATTTATCGCCATTATGACCCTTAACCCAAGTAAATTCAATTTTATGCCTAGATCGCTCAAGGTCTAATTCAACCCACAAATCTTGATTTTTAACCTGCTGCTTGGATGCCGTTTTCCAGCCCTTTGCCTTCCAGCCATCGATCCATTTTGTTATTCCGTCAAGAACATATTTACTGTCAGAAAACAACTCAATCTCACATGATTCTTTTAAAGCTTTTAGTGCAAAAATTACACCGCTTAACTCCATTCTGTTATTTGTTGTTTCTACCTCAAATCCGCTGATATGTTTTTCCTTATCACCAAATTTAAGAACCGCTCCCCATCCGCCTTTTCCCGGATTTCCGCTACATGCTCCATCTGTATAGATTGAAACTTTTTTCATACTGCAAACCAAGCTATACACCCTTCATTTGCCGTATTGACATATTTTACGGTAGAATCAACTGTCCAATTTATCACGGTCAATGTAGACGTGTTGCATTTTAAATCCGAGTCATTTAAACCCAAAACCATACCAGTTGCCGGCATTCCATCATCGCTTTTAATATCAACCTGCTGTAGTACTTTGTTTTCAACTCCAGCTTTAATGCATAATCCATCCGATGATTGTTGCTTTGTACATCTTGCCAAATTTAAACCAAGCGTTGCTACAGATCCAGATATTCCATTTCTCAAAACAGGATAATATCCCATTCTTTTATCTAAAGCTGATGCTGGTAAATTACTTCCAATTTTTGATGGCATGGTTAACGTGTTACCCACCCCTGTAAAAACTGTGCCGGATTTTTCGCTCAAATACATGTGTCGCCAAAACAAAAGCGCCTCATTTCTTATGGATGTATTATTTGCATCTATTGGTAAAACTGATAGCACCTTGTCACAATTACCATTTTTTTCAGCCGCATCAAAAGCTCTTGATGATTGACAAAAATCCCCCGGTATTTCACCAAATACACTATAAAAATTACCTATTCTAACTTTATATTCACCGATTTCCGAAATCAATCTATTTGCTTTTGAAGAAGTAACTATCCCCTTTGTAAAAGGAATCATTGCAAGAATTGTTGTGATAATTGCCAATACAATAGTTATTTCTAAGAGTGAAAATCCTTTTTTTACTTTTATTTTATTTATCACAAATTATTAATTTACAAAGTATTGTAAAACAATGAACACAATAATCAAGTTTTTTTTAATCATCTTAATATTGTCAACGGTATCATGCGGTCAATATCAAAGCAAGCTGTTGATTGGCGATAAAAAAAAGCCCAATAAAAACAAACAGCCTAGAGAAATGGAAAATCCTGATGTTAATCAGTTTTAATATCTGAGCCATTTTTGCCAAGTGGATGAAAATCTTGAACTAATTTCATTACCTCTGATTTATTAATATTTGTATATATTGCCGTTGTGGAAATGTCTTTATGACCGAGAAATTCCTGCAAAACCCTTATATCCATGCCGCCATGCAACAATTTCAACGCAATTGAATGCCTAAGTGCATGTGGATGAACTTTTTTCTTATCTACCCCAGCTAACAAAGCTGCTTTTTTTAACATTAAGCCAACATAAATTCTTGATATTGGCTTGTTATTTTTTGATGGAAATAAAGAATCACTACCTGATATATCCTCAAGATTTGATATATATCTTTGAATTAAATCTACCGCATTTTTGCTAATCGGGCAAATTCTTTCCCTTGAACCCTTTCCAAAAAGCAACACCTGCGGCTTTATTAATCTATTTTCTAAATCTTCAAATTCAAATGCTGAAAATTTTAAACCACAAAACTCGCTAACTCGCCCTCCGGACGCGTATAAAAGAGATATAATTACGGCATTTCTCAGCCCATTAATTTTATCAAACTCTATTGATGCGGCGATTAATTTATCAACTTCTGCTTGGCTTAAAAAATGTGGAATTTTTACCTCGGATTTTGGCTTTTGAAAATTTAATACAGGATTTTTATCAATATATTTGTTTTGAAATAAAAACTTGTAAAACTGATTAATACTTGAAATTTTCCTATTCAATGACCTTGCTGAATGCCCTCTTTCGGTTAAATTAATAAGAAATTTCTCAAAACCAGAACTATCTAATTCATAAGTATTTTGATCCAAAAATCTAACATATTCCAACAAATCATTCCCATAGGCATCAATCGTATTTTTACTTAAATTCCTCTCAACGGAGCAATGTTTTAAAAATAGCTCTAAAAAATTTTTCATAATAATGATATTTTTTTGATTCTAACTAACAAAATTACCTTTGTCAACAAAGATTTTATTGATTTTTATATTTATCATTTTTACATTATTTATTATATTATACAGAAAATGTTTATTGATAAAATTAAATCTGGTGAAAACCTACCGGAAGAAGTTAATGTCGTAATCGAAGTTTCAGCGGGATCAAATCCAATTAAATACGAATTTGACAAAGAATCCGGTGCAATTTTTGTTGACAGATTCATACAAACTCCAATGTTTTACCCTGCAAACTATGGATTTATACCACATACCCTTGCCGCAGATGGAGATCCTGTGGATGTTATGGTTATAACAAGATACCCTCTTATACCTGGTTGCGTTATACCGGTACGCCCAATAGGAGTGTTGTTCATGGAGGATGAAAGTGGAATGGATGAAAAAATTATCGCAGTTCCAAAAGTAAAACATGACCCATTCTATAAAAATGTCAATGATATCTCAGATCTACCTGAAATACAAATCGCCCAAATTAAACATTTCTTCGAGAGATACAAGGATCTTGAACCGGGTAAGTGGGTGAAAATTTCAGACTTTGGATCAGCAAAAGATGCAAAAGATATTATCACCAAATTCGTGAAATAAATTGTGACTATATTGAGTGCAAAATTCATATTCCGTACCGCTGTTCTAACGGCGGTATTTTTTTCTGCACTCAACCAATCTCATGCAATAATAAAACCCGAAAAAACTCCAATTTCTAAACAGGTAGATCTTTCGTCTGAAATTTTAAACGGTGATCAGATGGTTTTATTTATGAAAAATTTTGAGAACCAATCAGATCCAAATATCGCAAAAACCGATAGTGGAATTTTTGGTGCCAATCAAAGCAGCGTATTCTCAGCAGATAAGCTAACTGCTGACAAAATCAATAACACTATAACACTCGCGGATAATGTAAAAATTAGAACAAATTCAAATTTCCTAATCTATGCAAATTCAGCAGAAATTAACCAAAATACCAATCAATCAAAAATTACAAATGCTCATTTATTTTTCAACAATAATGCCAGTCTTGTCGCAAAAGAAATAGAGAGATCTGAAAATGGTATTCTTGAAATAAAAAACGTCACTCTTTCTTCTTGTTTGCTTACAAATTGTAGCGATCTTGAGTCAGAAAAATCCAGAAAATCAAAAGAATATACAACTTATCAAAATATACTTACTCCTGAAAATTTGAATACATTTACAAATAATAGATCTTATTCAGACGTGCAAAATCAATATAGCTCTTTACCTTGGAGTATTAAAGCCGATAAAATGGTATTTGATGAATCAACACAAGAT
>CAMCTP010000069.1 GCA_945878495.1 Rickettsia typhi
GAATTCATCAGGCTCAATAACTCAATATATATGCCATGATTTTAACAATGTTGCAAGAAAAATACCATCGGCAACAACAGTAAATTTTGGAGAATCAAGATCTCATTTATTAAAACCGTTTTTAAAAATATTAACAGTCGGGCAATTTATTTTTATCACAGCCTTGCTGAAAAATCGATTAAATCTAATAAAATCTATTCAAAAACATCTAAGTCTCAATGATATATGGAGCAAAAAAATTTCGCAAATCTCACAGGATGATTTGATGTTAATAAAAATTTCAAACCTTATGCTATCAAGCAAAAAGCGATGGATAATAGTTATGCCAGCAGAAGAATACAATAATTTATTCTTAAAAACAATTATCGTAACAATTGTATCAAAAGCCGAGTGCAATGGAGAAATTGCCATTTTCTCAAAATTTCCAATTATCTCAGAGCAAATTATAGAATCCAGAGCAAATAATTTTAACTATTCATCATTTTATATATGATTTACATTCACAATCTTTACAACCCAACGCTCCTGTCAATTGGATTTCTCAAAATTCATTACTATGCGTTAAGCTACTTGGCTGGACTTATGTTGCTGCCATATTGGCTGAACAAAAATTACCTCAAGGATAATAATTTAAAGGAGAAATTTTCCGGCTATGCTGTATTTTCAATGTTAATTTTTGCAAGAATATTCTATGTCTTGTTTTACAATTTTGATTATTACAAAGAGAATCCATCGGAAATAATAGCAATTTGGATGGGAGGATTATCATTTCATGGAGGTCTCGTTGGCGTTATAGTTGGTGTGTTTTTATTTTGCAGAAAGTACAAAAAAAATCCCATGATTGTTTTTGATAATATTGCAATTCCAACATCAATTTGCCTTTTTATTGGCAGGATAATGAATTTTGTAAATGGTGAGTTATTCGGCAGAGCGACATCTGGATCTTGGGGCGTTGTATTTGAAAAAACAGATCCACTTTTAATTCCACGGCATCCAAGTCAGCTTTACGAATCTTTTACCGAGGGTCTTTTGCTATTCTTAATCCTACTTATTATCAAAAAATATGCCAAATTGCGAAATGGACAACTTGCCGCAATTTTTTTAATCGGATATTCATTTTTTAGATTTATAATAGAGTTTTTTCGTGAACCTGACGAACAAGTCGGATTCTTATTTAGCTATTTAACCATGGGGCAAATTCTTTGCTCATTCATGATTACCTCTGGGATTGGACTATTTTTCTATATCAAAAAAAGCCCTAGATATGAAAATTTTTAAGATACGTAGCTCTAATTAAAGATATAGACATTAAAACATTCAAAATTGCCACAGTCAACATTCCACTTGTTATACTATAATTAGGAAAATAATGTGAAATTGAAAAATAGGATATGTAAAGAATTACTATATTTGCGATCAATAAGTGAAATCGCTTAATTGATTTAAATGCATGCATGTCCAAAATAACGCAAACAAACATCGCCATAATAAATGCGAATACTGCGTGATCTATTTCGTGATAGCCAGCGTGTACAACATAATAAGCTTGGTACAACCCAAATAAAATTGTAAAAAAATAGCGATAAAATTTGTGCTGACATATGTTGAATAAACCGCTAAATGAATAACAAGAGCCAAAAATCAAAAAAATAGTCGTAGCTGTGTGACCAGATGGAGTTGCAAAAGTATTTGGATATTTTGGCAACGGAACATGACATATTGCTTTTATCGATATTATTGCAATTAATCCAAATGACAGAATTGCCATAGCATCAAAATCAACAATATTTTTCTGCTTTTTAATAAAATTTTTCGCAAACAACGAAAGGGTCAATATTGCAAAAATAATATTTAAAATATAAAGATTCATATAAAAAACTAAACAATTTCATCAAGAAATTTAGCTAGATAATGGGTTAATTTATCAACATTCATGCCTTTTACGCTTGATATGATAATGAATTTTTTATTTGCAAATATTTTATTTATTATCTCAAATCTCTCTTCAAGCTCTTTTTTTGATAACATATCAGCTCTAGAGAAAATGATTATTTGCTTCTTTTTTAGCAATTCCTCATCGTAATTACCAAGTTCATTCCTAATAACTTTATAGTCTTCAACATAATTATCGCTGCACATGTCTATCATGTGAATAATCGCCCTGCATCTTTCAATGTGTCGTAAAAATCTGTGACCAAGACCTTTATTTTCACTTGCCCCTTCTATCAAACCAGGTATATCGCCGAGAATATATTGCTTAAAATTATATTCCAATACACCAAGAACCGGCTTTAAAGTTGTAAATCTGTAGTTATCAACAATGGAATTTGTATTCGTAAGGGTATTTATCAGTGTTGATTTTCCTATATTTGGCAATCCTATAATACCTATGTCGCAAGATAGTTTTAGCTGCAATACAAAAACTCCCTCTTCCCCAACTGTTCCTGTTTTAAATTTTCGTGGTGCACGATTTGTTGAAGTTTTATAAGCAATGTTTCCAGCTCCACCGTGTCCACCTTTCACTAAAATAACTTCCTGTCCCACGGTGTCAATTTCATAAAGTAAAACTCTAGTTTGATAATCTAAAACCTGAGTTCCAAGTGGCACTAATATTCTTATATCAGATCCATTTTTTCCATGTCTTTGCTGGCCACTTCCAGATTCTCCTGAATCAGCGATAAATCTTTTTTTTGTTTTAAAAAAAGAAAGAGTTGTATATTTATCAGTTCCTATCAATATAATACTGCCTCCATCTCCACCATGTCCACCATCAGGTCCACCAAATTCTACGTATTTTTCTCTTCTGAATGACGCACTTCCATTCCCTCCGCTACCCGCTTTAACATTTACAACCGCCTCATCAATAAACATTTTTTTATAAAATAATTGTCATATAGTTCAGCCTATATGGATCGCAAATAGTTTTTACTAAATACTTACCATTATCAGCACTTGCAACAGATCCAATGGGTATTTGAGATTTAAAAAATTCATCATCAGACATCGCATACACAACATCGCCAATTTTTGCAATATCATTTTCCATTAAAATTAATCCTGAATTCGCCTTTCCAAGCCCATGAAGAATTCCTCTAACTCCGGTCTGCGCTATTCCAATCGGTATAAAAGACTCAGAATTATCAACCATTAATACTTTTGCAAGATTATTTTCAATACCAACAACTCTTCCAGCCAATCCACCTCCGCATAAAACCGCAGAATTAATCTTAACTTTTTCACTTATGCCGCCAATGTCAAGAAACGCAACTGACGCATTTCTGGAAATATAAGCAACAGAAGCATGCTTTATAGTACCGTTTAGCTTAAGGCTTTCTGATAAGACTTTTTCCGCCGATTCTTGTCGTATGTCAAAGTAGCCTTTTGTTAATATATACTCCTGCATCATATCATTGTCTTTTTTCAGTCTTTTGTTTTCCTCGTAAACATCTATTACATCTAGAAAAAAACTCACCGAAGCTTGCATTCGGTGTATTGGAAAATAGCAAAACGACACAGTATCTGAAAAATAGCTGATAATATTCGATTGCACTTGATTCTTTAAAATCTTGTCTGAAACTGAAAAATAGAACATCAATATAGCGCACAAAAATCCGCACACATACCGTAGCTGTGCAACTCTATAAACCGACAATCCAAAGTTTATATTATATATAAACCCTTTTCTTTCTTGAATATTTTGTGTAA
>CAMCTP010000070.1 GCA_945878495.1 Rickettsia typhi
CTTGACATGCCGGGGCTTGTAATGGGAAATTTGAAAACCCTAGAATATATATCGCAAATAGTAAGGCATATAAAATTAATCGTTAAATCCAAAAAAATACACTCTTTGTTTATCGCTGATTGCAATATTGGCAAAGCATTTGAGTCGCAGTTAAAATTTGCAATGGAGGGTATTGACATAGATGGGCTATTTTTGTCTAAATTCGAGCTCGGCAGCAATATTGGATCAATTGTGTCTGTTGCCAAGAAAGAATTTTTGCCGATATGCTGTGCTGGAAATGGCAATGGTATTGACGATATATTTACTCCAACATCAATAGATATTGTGAAAAAACTTTTGCCATACAATATTTACTCTTGACATTTACAAGAATTGCTAGATTTTTTATGAACTTTAGTTTTGAGAATGTTTGTACAAACAGAAGAAACGCCAAATGAAAATGCGTTAAAATTTATACCGGGAAATATACCGATTGCAAAAAATAAACCATACGATTTTGCCGATGTAAATGCGGCTACCGGTATATCAAAATTAGCGGTAAAATTATTTGAAATAGGCGATGTTGCGAGAATTTTTTATGGCTCGAATTTTATCACAATTACCAAAACAGATGCAGGATCTTGGGATGTTTTAAAACCACATATTTTTGCTACAATAGTTGAATATATGACGAATGGATGGCCGATTTTTGACGATGAAGACAAAAATATTAAATCCGGAGAAACTGGTGGTAGCTGTGGATCTTCGGCGGTTGAAGAAAAAGATTTTAGCAATCTAGATCCGGAATTGGCAGAAGCTTTAAAGCGTGGATTGGATACCGAAAATCCGATTATCAAAGAGATTTTAACTCTTGTTGATGAGAGAGTTCGTCCGGCAGTAGCCATGGATGGAGGAGACATTAACGTGAAAGCATTTGTAAATGGGATAGTTTATGTCGAACTTTTGGGCGCTTGTAACGGTTGCTCAAGTAGCTCTGCAACATTGAAAGGTGGGGTTGAAACCATGTTAAAATATTACATTCCAGAAGTAAAAGCCGTTGAACCGATTTAAGGTGGTAAATTTTAGGCTTTAACTATTATTGAAGGGTTTTTGCAAATTTATAAAAATTTTCTTGACAATAAAAAATCGAGTTTTAACTTAAAATTATCGGGCACCTAGCTCAGCTGGTAGAGCAGTTGACTTTTAATCAATTGGTCCCGGGTTCGAATCCCGGGGTGCCCACCAAAATTTGTATATTTCTTGTTCATGAATAAAAGTCATGGTGAGAAGCGTACGATATAAAGATAAAACTAAGAGCAAAAGAAATATTAATGGGAAAAACACTGCAACGTGCGCTTGATTTAATGCCAAACACTGAAGATAAATTTTTCAATGGAATTGGCGTAAGAGAAAAATTACAAAATGGCGAAAATTTAAGCAATGATGAGCTACATATTGTGTGCGATGTGTTTATTAGTTCACAGAAGAATTGCTGGTCATTAAAAATAAACAAAGATATTAAATATTACGCTTTAAACAAAGGTAGACGATTAAAAATTAAAAAATAATTTGACTTTCTGAAATATTTCATCTATAATGAGGTTGCCGGTGCTTAAAGTTTGACGTTTTAGGCTGAGATTATACGGTTTGTACCTGGTTTAGTAATTTAAACGAAGGAATTTTATTCAAATTATGTTATTGTGGCATAAATATAAAATCAAAATCTTATTCTTGAAAAGTCGGTGTCTGTTTTACAAACATTTATTTTTTCTACATGAAAATTAACAAAAAAGCCTATCTTGTTATTCTAGTTTTATATTTTTCCGGAATAAGCATTTGTAAATCACGTGAATTTGTGGTTGAGCCAAATACACAGAATGATATAAATAATGAAATATTTGCAGTTTCTTATCAAGATTTGATCGATTTAAAGCCTAATACGCTTGAAAAAATAATTGCAAGCTCCAGAAGATATGGTTCTTTTGTTTTAAAAATTGATGATCAGCATGGAAATAGTCTTTTACAAATTAAACAATGTGCGCTTAAATTTTTTTCCTCACCATTGCAACAAAAGCAAGAAGTTGCCGTTAAAAAAGGCTCATCCAGGGGCTTTGTTGATCTACGTAATCCTAATGAAGGTAATTTTCTTGAAATGTTTGCGTATGGTTTGCTAGATCCAAGCAAAACAAATAAATGGCCAAAATCATTTGATTGCATGGAAAAATTATGTATGTCCCATATAAAAGATTTACACAAAATTGGTATTGAAATTACAAAGGAAATATATAGTTACTTTAAACTAGATCCGGAATTTATAACCATGAATAGCTTAAAAAGTAAGACTGGGGCAACCTTGAACTATTATCCAGTAAAAAATAATCATTCTATAAAATCATTGATCAAAGAGCACATCGATTTTGGGCTACTTGGTATTGTGCATACTTTTGGCAGCGGTGGATTGGAAATTTTTGACTATGATAAAAACCTTTGGATTCCAGTAAGTTACGATAGTGATAATTATATTGTAAATATTGGCGGTATGCTATCATTGCTTGTTAAGGGTAAAATAAAGCCGTGTTTGCATCGTGTTATTAAAAAACAAAATACCGATAGACTCTCGATAAATGTGTTTGTTGAATTAGACAAAGATGCAAAAATTGATTTACAGGAATCCGGAGATAGGGAATTAAAGAATATCCAAACATACGGCGATGCGATTAGAATAATCGAGAAACGATATTTTGGCGATCAACTTAGAAACGATAAAAACAACAGTTAAAGATATTCACTTTTATTTATATATGCAAATCTACAAAAATTTATACAACAACAAAGCAAAAATAGAAATACTTAAGCCTTTGGCGAGATGTATACTATTTTCTGGAATATTAATGCCCTTTTCTTCAAATGCCAAGGCAAATGATTATGAAAATTTTGTCAAGCAGGATTGCGTTGTTTTGTTTAAGGAGGTTGGGGCAGGTGATAAAATAATCGATCTCTGGAAGAATCAAGCCAAAAACATGACAAAAATCTTATCCTCAAATATGGTTCAAGGGATGAAAAACAATACCCTGACAAAAGAAAAATTTGACGAACTGTACATGAAGCCAGATGTTATATATATTTACAATCTTGGACTTGCTCTTGAAAAAAGAGCTGCAAAAGAGTCAAATGAATCGGACAGGGAAAATATTATGATGTTTGTGAATACATTGCTCGGTTTTCAAAGTAAATTCGCACAATATCAGTTAAGCATAACAGACCAACTGAAAGACGAGAAATGCACCAAACATATTGATTTTGTTTCAAATAAAACAACACTAAATGAACTTTATATCTCCATCATAACAGATATGATGCCGTATGTATGCTTTGCAAATTATTTGCACAATACAATTACAGCTGATGATAATATTTGGATGAAATATGCAAAGAATTTTGTTGAAAAAAATGGCACATATCCATCAGTTTCTCCGAAATTAACGAAATACTTTAAAATTGCAAATGATGTGATGGATAAAAAGCTAATTTCAAACGCCAAGGCAGAAGAATTGTTTGAAGAGGGAGTTGGTTTCGAAGCTTATTTTATCGAGGAAGCGATGAAATCTGCAATGTTAAAGAGGATTGTAAAATCAAAATCCAATTCATCGGGTGGAATGAAATTGTAAATCAACCGATAGAGCTAAATATAATATTTTCAGGAATCATTT
>CAMCTP010000071.1 GCA_945878495.1 Rickettsia typhi
AATCTTTTTTGAAGAATAAACACTTGATGTTGAGCTTTCTGAGTCATTAATTTTTACACTATCTGCTGATTTTTGGTATTGAGCTAGATCTGCTAGCTTTGCAAAACTTGATGTGTCGCCAATGTCCGAATTATTACTAACTTGCTCAAGTGTAAAATTAACCCAACGATTATTCTCATGAGCAATTATAGCTTTTTTACTTGATATAAAAACCACCATACCGTTCTTTGGTTCAATAAATCTAAAACCATTATTTCCGCTGTAAAGTACTATATTTCCTCTTCTATTTTGAAGAAATTCAGCCGAATTTTCTGAAATTATCCAAGTGTCTCCATTTTTTAAATTATCGCTAGGAAGGCTATCTATAAAATCAATCACTTTACATACAACTAAGGAGTCGATGGTAAAAAAATTCTCATTAATTATTAATTCTTTTTGCAGGCTATTCTCAAACATTAGATTTAAATCATAATTGGCGGTTGGCATAAAAATAGTATAAATTATGCCAAAAATGATTTTCTTATTTTGTTATCTGGAAGCAATATTTTGTTTTATTTTAACAGATATGTTATTGTATATTTTTTTCTCATCATCCAATATAGATGTTTTTTCACTCAAATCTAGATAATATTTGGCCAACGATAAATCCTTTTGCTCTTGCTTTACTTTAAATCTAAAGCTGTAAAATAAAGCTTTTGCCGTATCGGAGTTGAAACTTTTAACATCAGATAATGAATTAAGCATTTTTTCTGCATTTACCATATCTTCAAGATAAGAGTAATTCATTAAATTTAATATTTTTGCATCTGAATTATTTTTATAAGCAGAAATTGCTCTATTGCAAAATACTGCAGATTCAGCATATCTGGCAATAAAATATGCGTTTGAGCAAGCTGAAAAATGTATATTAAACCTTATTTTTTCGGAAGATGGCATTTGTTGGTTTATTGTAGATAGAGTTCTATCATTGGTAATATTTTTTTCTTCAACCAGCATATCTGATGCTGTTTTTTGATCAGCATAATTCAAGTTTGGTTTTTTCATTAATTGGTGAAAAACAGATCTTTGATAGTAAAGAGATGAAATATAAGTTTTATCTTTTATAGTTGATTTATTTATCAAAGTCGATATATCCTGAACTGCTAAATTGTATTTTTTTAAACCTGAATATGCATTTGCTCGCATTTGATAATATTGATCGGCGCCTTTTGCATCGTCTTTTATTAAATTATTACACCTAGCTACAGCTTTATCGTATGCTTTAAATTTTAAGTAGGCTGCTGCTAAAATTTTCTCATGTAAAATATTTTTTTTGCTATTTTTGACTATTTTTTCAAAACATTGTATCGATGTTCTATCATTATCTTCAAGTAATTTTAGACATCCCTGTATATCCAATTCTGCATTTGTTGCTTTTGCATTTTTTTCACAAAATAATGCAATCAATATAAAAATTAAACTCTTCATAAACCTATTAAACTATTTACTTTTTCAATTTTTTTTGACGCTATTTTTTTCACATACCCGTTTCCATCAGCTAGAATTTTTAACATCGAATCATTCGCCCTAAACTCATTTATTTTACCTCTTATTGGAGAAATTTTTTCAATCAACATTTCACTAAGCATATCTTTAAACTGCTTGGTATTAAGATTTTTGCATTCATTTTCTACAGTCTCGATTGTTTTTTCGCCAAGACAAGCTGCTATTGTTATTAAATTTGAAATGTCGGGTCTATTTTCCTTGTCATAATAAATTTCTCGAATTGAATCGGTTTTTGCTTTTGAGATTTTTTTTGCAATTTCATCGTCTGTATCGGTCAGCAATATTCTAGAAAGCTCGGATGGATCGGATTTGCTCATTTTTTTTCTACCATCGGCAAGCGACATAATTCTCGCTCCTTCTGATATTATAGGCTCAGGTTGTTTAAAAAAACCTGCACAATGATATGTGCGATTAAATTTTTCAGCTATATCTCTAGTTAATTCAATGTGCTGTTTTTGATCATTTCCAACTGGTACAAAATCCGCATCGTAAAGCAAAATATCCGCCGCCATAAGTGCCGGATAGGTAAAAAGTCCGGTTTTTATTTTTTCGTCAATCTTTTTTTCCTCGTGTTCTTTCATTAGAGCATATCTTGAGGTTTCTGATTGGTATAATTCAGGATATCTGTTTTCAAGGCAAAAATTCTCCAATTTTTTAACAACTTTAAGAGCTCTTTCTTCATTTTTGTATCTAAATATCATTCTTTCAAACATAACTCCAAACTTGAGCAAACGGTACTCCATTTCGGTAAAGTCGACTTCAGTAAGTTTTTCATTATCATGGCTTAACATTGCCTCTCTAGTTGGATACTTTGTTAAACAATTTCTAATCCAGTAATATAGGCTACCTGATAAATTTTCCCCTAAAGTACCAAATTTTCCATGCACTAAAGATCCATCACCAAAGACCTCTGAAATAATACTCATCAACTCACTAACACACTTAGACTCTATGTCGTTTATTTTATTTTCTATTTCGGTTAATTCTGTAAAATTATCACGAACTTTATCCTTAAACTGCGTCATTCTCTCCAGCCAACCCATTGGCGTGATTGTTTGAAATATCCAAGCCAAATGTGCATGCTCAGATATTTTTGATTGCTGAAAAATTGAAATATTATCAGCGGTAAAATCTATACCACAGGCCGCATAACAGGCTGCTGTATCAATAATATTTTGTCTTAATTCTCTTGCATCTTTTAAACTAGTCAAGCTGTGCAAATCCGCAACCATGAAGTTAAATTGAAAATTTGGATTTTCTGCGATCATTTTTTTCCAATTTAAAATGCCACCAATATAATTACCAATATGAAGTATTCCACTCGGTTGCATTCCAGAAAGTACCACTTTTGCAGTCATGTTTTTTTCAATTAATACATCGATTTATTGCAATCAAAATAGTTTTCAATAAAAATATTGACTTTTTTCTTTTATTCATAATTTAATATTTAACCTAATTTACCAAAATGTCCTTGTTTCAAAAAACCAGCATCAAAGATTTCCTCAAAACAATAGCCTTTGCCCTATTTTTTGCGACAATTTTTAGGTCATTTTTCTTTCAACCATTCTCAATACCGTCTGGATCAATGATACCAACTCTTATCGTAGGTGATAAATTATTAGTTGAGAAATATTCCTATGGCTATTCAAAATATTCACTTCCAATGAACATGATTCCTTTTAATGGTAAAATATTGGATAAAAAAAATCCAAAAAGAGGACATATCGTTGTATTCAAACTTCCAGAAAGAGATGGTGAGCATTATATAAAAAGAGTCATCGGATTGCCGGGAGACAAAATTGAATTAAAAAATGGTACGGTGTATGTCAATGAAAAACCTAATATCAGAGAATTTATTAAACAAAAAGTTGATGGATCTGGCGGATCGATATATTTTTTCAATGAAACAAATGCCGATGGTCATAAATACCAAATACTTCAAATGACAAAAAATGGATCGAGATACGAAGATAATTTTGCGCCAATAACGGTACCAAAAGATCATTATTTT
>CAMCTP010000072.1 GCA_945878495.1 Rickettsia typhi
TGACCTTGATCGATAAATTCTTGGCGATCTCTTGCATGATCAACAATCCATCTTTGATCGATTTCGTAGGCAGTTTTAAAAATTTCCCTATCTTCGGCAGAAAGGAAATCTAGGTGCATAATCGAACCCTTGTTTGTGGTAATGCCAGACCAGGTATCCTCGTCATCCCTGCCTAACTCTTTAAGTCTTTGTGCAAGATATTTGCATTTTACCAAATACGATCCTATCCTTGTTTTCTGTGTAAAAGTATTTCCTGAATATGGCTCAATTGAGGGGCTTGTGTCTATTAAAATGCTGCTGTTTGCATTTGGTGCTATAGCTATGACGTGAGCATTGCGACCGATTTGTAGAATTAACTCATTTTTTCTTTGGTCGAATCTTGTTCTTGTTGCATCGTCAGCGAATATTTCTCCTGCTTTGTAAATATCAGGAAATTCAATGGATAATATATGATCAATGTAGTCTTGTCCATCAGGATAACATCCTTTTTCTAGAGCCATTAGACCGCTTTGTTTTCTAGCTCTATTGTATATTAATGCAAAAATTTCTTTGTTTAAATATCTTGCAGAAAGACCCTCAAATGCTATTCTTTTTCTTCTTAATAAAGCATGAAAGCCCATAGTTCCAAGACCAAGTGACCTCTCTCTTGTTGCGGAATAAACTGCCCTAGCTAGAGCTTCCGGTGCTTTTTCGATAAAATTTTGTAGTACATTTTCAAGCATTGTTATCAAATCTTCAACGATTGAAGTATCTTTCCATTCATCGTAATATTCTAAATTTAAAGACGAAAGACAGCAAACTGCCGTTCTTTGTTCATTTGTTGGTAGAAATATTTCACTGCAGAGGTTGCTACCATTTATTTTTAGTCCGGCGTGTTTCAAGCTGTCGGGTAGCTTTCTATTTGCCTGATCGATATAGCAAATATATGGAAATCCAGTTCTAAACCTTGTTTCAAGTATAAAATACCACAAATCACGAGCTCTTAATGTATCCCTTACGCTTTTATCGCTTGGATCTATTAAATCCCATTTATCATCATTTTCGACAGCTTCTAGAAATTTATCAGTAATATTAACTGCTATATTTAAGTTGAATGATTTTCTATTAATATCACCTCCTGTTGGAATTCTCATTTGTAGGAATTCTTTCACATCCGGATGGGATACATCAAGGTACGCTGCATAGCTGCCTTTTCTTGTTTTACCCTGTCTAAATGCTATCATGGTACGATCCATTTCGGCTAAAAATGGTATTGGACCCGGTGCAACATCACTAACAGATCTAACATCTGACCAGTGACCACCAACTCCGCCACCTTTTACTGAAAGCCATTTTGTTTCAGTTGAATGATCGGTTAATCCATGTATTGAGTCTGGAACATATCCCAAAAAGCAAGATATTGGAAGTCCTTTGCTTTTATGATATTCAGATGATGCGTTTGATAAAACTGGTGATGCGAACATAAACCATTTTTTACTTGCGTAGTCATATAGTCTTTGTGCCAAAGCATTGTCTCCATTTGAGAAGTATGTTGAAGCTCTTGCGTACGCTTCTTGCGGTGATTTTTCCTCATCGACCATGTAGTGCTTTTCTAGTAATTCTTGACCAAATTTACTTAGCAGTGAATCCCTTGAATAGTCAATTTCTATGCCTAAAAAACTAGTTTTCATATATTCCTAAAATCTATACCACTTTTGCATTTTTTGTCAAAAGTGTATAGAAAAGAATAAAAATATTTATCTTAAAAGTCAATGAAAATTTAATTAAAAATATATTACATCAGGACTGATTTTGATCGAATATTGACAATTAATTTTTCCAAAACATCTAAAAATATCCATTTTGCATAAATATGAATATTGTTTCTGATTACCCAATTACGAATACAACTGTCTTTTTAAGATGTGATTTAAATGTACCGATAAAAGATGGACAAATCTTAGATAAATCACGCATTACAGCATCTCTTGAAACTATAAAATATTTGATAAAATCTGGGGCAAAGGTAGTTATTACAAGTCATCTCGGCAGACCAAAAGGCGAGCGAAATGCGGAAATGTCTCTTTTGCAGATATGCAAAGAACTGGAAAAAATTCTAGATAAAAAAATCACATTTATTGATGAGATCAAATCCGAGGCTTCTGTTACTCTTGTTCAGTCCGCAAAACAAGATTCAATATTCATGCTTGAGAATTTAAGATTTTACCCAGAGGAAGAGGCTGGAGATGATAATTTTGCACAAATATTGGCAAACTACGGAACGGTGTATGTCAATGATGCCTTTGCTTGCTCGCATAGAAAGCACGCTTCAATTTATCAGATAACAAAATATATGCCATCTTTCGCCGGTCTTAACTTGGCAAAAGAAATAGAGCAAATTGAAAAAACTCTCGATTCATCAAAAAGAACACTATGTATAATTGGCGGGTCGAAGATCTCATCGAAATTAAAACTCGTAAATTCCATGATCAAGAGATGTGAAAAAATATTCATTGCCGGTGGTATGGCGAATACATTTTTTGCAGCAAAGGGATTTAATGTTGGCTTGTCTTTGTGCGAGCAGGATATGATTGACGAAGTTAAACAGATTGTATCAAATGCCGAAAATTCAAAATGTCAGCTAATTTTACCACTTGATGTCGTGGTATCAAAATCTTTTCAAATACCCTTAAATTGTCGTGCATTGGATCTTGAGAAAACTGAATCAGATGATTATATATTGGACTGCGGAACTCGCTCCTTATCAAACATTGATCAATTAATTTCACAGTCAGAAAATGTAATATGGAATGGACCTCTTGGTTTGAACGAGGTAAGACCATTTAACATTGGTAGTGAATTTGTCGCAAGATCGATTGGCTATTATACATCAATAGGGAAAATAAAATCAATAGTTGGTGGTGGTGATGCGGTATCATGTCTAAATGCGGCTGGCGTTGGTGGGCAAATATCATTTGTATCAACGGCAGGAGGTGCCTTTTTGGAGTATCTTGAAGAAATGTCGCTTATTGGACTTGAGCCGTTAAAGGTTAAAATTGAAAGATAGTTATTTTTTGAAGAAATTCTTCAATTTGATAATAAAATTTTTCACTTTAAATCGAAAGTATATTTTATCGATCATGGTTTTTGAAAGTGTCAGGGGGTTGGCTGTTGGGTCTAATGACTTAATTAATCCTTCAATCATGACCAT
Source organism: Rickettsia typhi (assembly GCA_945878495.1). Taxonomy (GTDB): domain Bacteria; phylum Pseudomonadota; class Alphaproteobacteria; order Rickettsiales; family Deianiraeaceae; genus CAMCTP01. The sequence goes on from CAMCTP010000072.1 coordinate 3,191, forward strand.
GGTTTTTTGCACTAATATTAGTTGTGGCTGTACCTGCATTTGAAATTTTTTACTTGTATCTATCAGGGATTTAAAGACCTCGCTGATGGTAAAATTTGGATTATTCAAAAATTGATCGCCAATTTTCTTGCATTCAGCCTCAAATTCAGATAAATTTACGGTATCATCAATATATTTTACTTCCATGTGAATTGCTGCAATTTCTTGATAATTTTTATTTAAAAATGCGTTCATAATACGAAGAAGGGCTGTTGCATCTTGTTTTTTTAATTTACAATATGCTCCAAAATCTATAAAATAAAGCTTATTATTTGACCAAATTAAATTA
>CAMCTP010000073.1 GCA_945878495.1 Rickettsia typhi
CATGACAAACCAGCCTGTGCACCCTCCAAAGCCAACATTTCAAATAGCAATCTATCATCATGAACCGGCACGCCCCATTCCTCATCATGATATTTTATCATCAACTCATCCCCAAGACACCATTGGCATTTGTTATTCATATGGATTAAAAATAGTTTTTTCATCAACCAAAATCTCTCTATTCATTTTACATTGTAACAAAAGTTTATCAGTAATATTAAAAATCTTTATATTACGATGTTTAACTTTATTCTTACAAAGATCATCAATCTTAAAATCATAAAATATACACATTGCTTTCCTTAGCTCAAAAACCGTAATTCTCTTTGGCGGCGTATATAATATAATTTCTAAATTTTTACATCTTCGTTTTAAAAAATGAATCAGTGGAACAAAATCGGAATCATTAGATATTAAAATAACTCTTTCTATCTTATTAAACAAAACATCTTCAATGATGTTGATCGCAATATTCATGTCAGTTTCTTTTTCTTGTTTATTTCCTTTATTTTTATCAAATCTGCCGTAGATAATTTCTACTCCATTATATTTTTGAACTTTCTCGAATATTTCTTGTCGTTGAAATTTATCAGAATCAACGTCTTGTTTTGATGTAAATAATTTTACACTTTTTAAATATTCCAAGTCGAAATCGTGGTTAGATAAAATTCTTTGTGAAAGCTTGTATAAATTAATCCATTTATATTTTGAAGCTGAGCACGTTTTTATATTACAACTGTTATCATGAGCAAGTTTTCCATGTTTGGTTTGAATTTTATTATCGCAAAATTCTAAGATACTGTAATACAAATTAAAGCCATCTATATAAAATGAAGTGTTTTTCGGGGATACGCCGTGAGTAGCCCCACTAGCTGGCGCCCCGAACGCCCAAGATAATCCATTATTATCCATAAGATTCTAAAATGCAAGCACAAAATTTCACCCAATTTTTTCTGCTCCATTCATATAACTTCTTAATGCCGTTGGAATAGTAAAACTTCCATCGCTATTTTGATAGTTTTCGATAATTGCAATCATGGTTCTGCCAATCGCAAGTCCTGACCCATTCAATGTATGCAAATATTGATTTTTTCCAGACTCATCCTTAAATCTAGCCATCATTCTACGAGCTTGAAAATCAGTCATATTTGAACATGATGAAATTTCACGATATTTATTTTGAGCTGGCAGCCAAACTTCAATATCGTAGGTTTTTGACGATGAAAAACCTGTATCGCCAGAACAAAGAAGAGAAACTTGGTATGGTAATTCAAGCTTTTGCAAAATATTCTCCGCAGCTGCGAGCATTCTTTCGTGCTCCTCTTGTGATTTATCGGGATGTACAATTGAAACCAATTCAACTTTTGAAAATTGATGTTGACGAATCATACCAACAACATCTTTTCCCGCAGAGCCGCTTTCAGATCTAAAACACTGACTATAGCAACAAAATCTCAAGGGTAAATCTGTTAGACTTAATATATCTCCATTGACGATATTTGTCACGGGAACTTCAGATGTCGGTATCAAATACATTCCATCGGTTGTCTGATATCCATTATCAAATTTTGGCAATTGACCGGTTCCAAACATAGAATTTTCATTTACCAAAAGTGGCACAGAAACCTCGTTGTACCCAAAATCATTCGCATGGCAATCTATCATAAATGCTGCCAATGCACGCTCCATTTTTGCTAATTGATTTTTTAATACCACAAATCGTGATCCTGAAATTTTTCTTCCAAGCTCAAAATCCATGCCAAGTGGCTCGCCAATTTCATGGTGATGCTTTGGTGTAAAGTCGAAAATCCTAGGTGTTCCAACGATTTTAATCACGACATTTTCATCTTCATCTGCGCCTATCGGAACTAGATCTTGTAAAATATTCGGTAGGGTTGCCAGTATATTTTTCATAGTTTCTTGATTTTCACGATCAAATTTTTCAAGTTGCTCTAGTTCAATTTTTATAGCCTCACCTTCTTTTAATGCAATTTGTGCTTCGGTTTCATTTTTTTGCATTTTTGCTTGACCGATTTTTTTTGCCACAGCATTTTTCTCCGCCTGCAGAACCTGCGTCTTGGTCATTATTTCTCTTCTCGTTTCATCAATTGATAATATCGCCGATAGATCAAAATCAAAGCATCTTTTTTTCATGCTAGCTACGACTAGATCTTGATTTTGCTTGATAAAATTTATATCTATCATATTAACGAAAAACATATTGCATTTTAATTCATTCCAGTTCAAAGATAATTTGCAATTAAAAAATTATCAATAGTTTTAATATTTTTACATGTCAAAAGAGGATGTCATAAAATTTACAGGCACGGTCACAAAAGCCAATCCCGGTGGTGCATTTTTAGTCAAAATACCAGAATTAAATAAGGATATCGAATGCCACATTTCCGGCAATATCAGAAGAAACAAAATCAAAATCGTCATAGGAGACAAGGTTGACGTAGAATTCTCACCATACGATCTAACAAAAGGCAGAATCTCGTTTAGATATTCAATTCCTAGAAATCAACAACAATGAATATCTGGATCGATCACTTTATTTACATCGCCAGCTTTGGCGTTTTTGAAGATACAAACCTAGCAATATTCTCAATTTTTCCCGAAAAACTTACCGCTGGAAATCTAATCTTAATTCTCGCTGCTGAAATATCAGCACTGGCTGCTATTCTTGCCGTTGGATTCCTGCTAAATAAACTCGCAAAATATTTACCATTCCTCAACATCAAGGATAATCCAAATTTAAAATATCTTAAATTTCCATACTTTCTCATCGCTGCACCCCTATTTCTCCAGCCAATGATTACCAGTGTTATCGTATTTTTCATAGGATATCAACCAACGAGATTTAATCTTAAATGGTCTATTTTTTTGGTTTTGGTGGTGAGGGTTGTCTCTGTTATTTACGCCCTAACTTAAGAAATGATATTGACTTTTAAATTCTTTTTACAATCGTAAATTATCAATTTAAAATCTGTGAGACCTCAAGAAAAAATAAACTTAATCAACAATATAACAGAAAGGTTGTCAACAAAAAATGAGCGTGATCAAAAAATATTCCTTCAATATGCTGACATTGGAATTATTTCGCATCAAGATCAATGGGGGAATGATTTTGGAATTAATTTAGATGAATCTGTGACTGAAGCTTCTTACTATGATACGGAAAAATTAATCAAACTAGCAACAGAGCTTGAAATATCACCAAATCTAACAACTCTTTCAAAAGAATATCCGAAAAACTGGGAAAATGAAACTGGACTAAAAGCCTTTATCAGCCACGCATCGAACGCAGCACGATATGCTCATAATCTAAAAGATTCCTTA
>CAMCTP010000074.1 GCA_945878495.1 Rickettsia typhi
TTCTCATTAAAAGGGGTCTGTGAGAATTACTAACGCCAAGTTTTTTTGTCTTTACTCCATGTCTCATGTGAAAATAATATTATCATCACAATCTATCAACAGCATATTAATTAATAATCAAGTATTTTTTTAAAATATTTTTTTAACAACGCTAAATACCATCTCTAAGGGATCCATTGAATTTTTTTACAATCATTTCAATAATTTTCGTTGATATATTTTCTGCCACAGAATTATCTTGATTGTTTTTGATTTTTATTGAAAAAGAAAGCGATATTTGCCCATGATTATCATCTTTGGGGCTATAAATATCTTTCAATTCAACGCTATCAATGGAATTATCCGTTACTTTAAGCGCACCAAGAATATCACCAATTTTTATCGTTTTTTCAACCCAAAAAGCAAAATCTCTTGTTGTTGGTTGATTTGACTCGTCCGAAATCTTAATTTTTTTTACTATAGAAATATTATCTATATTAAAAATTTCTGCAAAAAAAACATTTCTATTAATTTTAAAATCTTTTAAAAATGAATCCGAAAATTGACCAAATTTACCAATTTCAACTCCGTTATTAATAACGTTAAAAGATCGGAATTTATGCACAAAATTCTCGACCATAGTGCAATAAGAAATATCAGCTATGTTAAAAACATCTTTTATTATAGAAAGAAAATCGTTTTTAATTTGCTCGATTGATGAATTTTTCGAGGTTTTGTAGCTTTGATCGCTGAAGACATCGGACGATAAAAATCCAATATTTTTGGAAATTGTTTCGTTATTAAGAAACACAGACCCAACTTCAAAGATATTTAAACAATCTTTTGTAAGGTGAAAATTTTCCTGAAATCTATCAAACAAAGCAGTGATAATTGATTTTCTCATGGTTTTTGCATTTGAGGATATTGGATTTGCAATTTCAACGAACTCGCCAGATTCTGTTATTTTTACGAGATTTTCACCTTGAAATGGAAGAGTGATAACCTCATTATAACCTTGAGAGGCAATTTTTAGTTTAATTTTATTTATTGTTTCAGTATTTTTTGTAGTTGATGTTTTTAGGGAGTGTTGAAAAGATAGCGGAAGGCTTTCAAAATGTGATATATTTAGCATTTTCATCAAATCGAAAGCTATATCTTTAGAGTTTTTGATATCATATCTATATTTTGGAGGCGTTATTTTTATCGATGATTCAGATTTTTGCTCAATGCTATATCCTGCATTTTTTAAGGCTGATGTTTGTTTTTCCGCCTCAATATCAACACCGCAGAGCTTTTTTATTAAGTATGCGTTATAGTCTATCATGGTCGCTTTATCGGACTGAAGATTTGCACAATCAATTGATGTTAACTGTGAAGATGGATAATTTTGTGAGATCTCATTTATTGTGAAATTTATCGCAAAGTCGGTTAATCTAGGATCCACACCTCTTTCGAATCTAAATCGTGCATCGCTGACAATTTTAAGTCTTTGACCGGTTTTTACGATTGGGTCAATTTCAAAATTCGCCGCTTCTATGATAATATTTTTTGTATTTTCATCTATCATTGAACTTTGCGATCCTATTATTCCGGCTAATGCGATGATTTTTTCTTCATCACAAACAACCAAATCTCCAGACTCTAGGCTGTGTTGAGAGTTTTTTAAATCAGTAAAAATTGTTGTGGATTGTAGCTTTTTTACGCTAATTTTACCAACAATTTTATCGGCATCGTATGCGTGCATTGGCTGTCCAAACGCCATCATTATATAGTTTGTCAAATCAACTATATAATTTTTTGGATTGATATTTAGCTTTAAAAGATCAATTTGACGATTCAAATTAGATGCTTTTATTGATATATTTTCAATTTTAGCTAATAATATTTTATTTTCATTTTCAACAAAATCGATTAGATTTTCACGATTTTTGTCCACCTTGGAATCAAGGTTTATGTTTTCGAAATCCGATCCAAAGTTACAATTTTTAAGACATCTTGCAACGCCATAAATGCTTGCACAATCTCCACGATCGGGAGTTATTGATATATCTATTATTTCGTCGCTTAAATCAAAATATTCGATTAATTTTTTACCAACCTCAAAATCTACCGGTATGTCAGCTATTCCTGTACATTTAATGCCAAGGTTTAATTCTTCAAAAGAGCACATCATTCCATTGCTATCAACTCCTCTAAGAGTAGCTTTTTTGATTTCAAAATTACCATTTGGAACAATTGCGCCAACCATTGCTACAATAACCTTCATTTCAGATCTAACATTTTCTGCTCCGCAAACGATTTGCAGAGTTTCGGACCCTATGTTAACTTTACAGACATTTAATTTTTCGGCATTTGGATGTTTTTCAAAGCTCGTAATTTGACCTATGATGAATTTATCAGAAATTGATGAAAATTTTGATACTTGTTCGACCTCGAGACCTGCAGATGTTAATTTCTCGCTAATTTCATTTGTTTGAAATTGATCGAGTTTTAGGAATTTTTTTAAAAGATTTAGTGAGATTTTCATTTTTTACTAAAAAGGTTTAAAAACAACCATCCAAACTATAATTATTAATAGCAAGCTTGGAATTTCATTGATATATCTGTAAAATTTATGAGTTTTTTTGTTTTGACGATTTTTAAATACATCTTTGATTTTTATAAGATATACATGAAAAATTAGCATTAACACGGCACAAAATCCTTTGACTGTAAGCCAATGGTTTCCTTCTTGACCGCCGTATTTTATCCTAGCAAGCGCTATACCTGTTGCAAAAGTTATGGTAGCCGATGGATTCATTATTATTTTGACCAGCTTTGCCTCCATGGTGCAAAATGTATTATATGCAGGTGAATTTTTGTCTATTTCACAATGATAAACATAAAGTCTTGGCAGGTAAAATAGCCCAGCCATCCAGCAGATAAATCCAATAATATGCCAAAATAGCAAAGATTGCAAGGTTTTTGATAAATAGTAAAAAAGCTTGACTTTGAAAAAAATAAAATGCAAGGTTAAATCATAATATTTAATTGTAAATGCCAAGCATTATAGCAAATCGAACTCTACTTGAAATAAACCCAAATTCAAGAAGTGGATATAAAAATGGACAAATTTATCAAGATGAAAAAAATAGAATTCAGCAATCACAGATTGCGCAAAAAAGTGCTGAAAAAGATTTAGATAAGAATGCAGAAAACAAAATAATTGATAATCAGGTTGAAAAAACTCCGCCAAAATCGAAATTAAACGAGATGACTGATGGCCAAAAATTACAAGCTTTAAATAGTGACAAAATTAGTCCAACATCAATCCAGTCAGCAGAAAAAGAAGAGGTGAGTGGTAATA
>CAMCTP010000075.1 GCA_945878495.1 Rickettsia typhi
GCAACAAAGCTTCCAAATTCTTTTAGAAGATTACTTGGAGAAGGCGCTTTAACAAGTATATTCGTTCCAATGTTTTCAAAAACACTATCAACAAGCAAGCCAAATGCCTTAAAATTCACAAATACAACTTTTACATATTTAGCAATAACAGTTTCTCTGCTAACTATCGTTGCTACAATTTTCATGGAATCGATAATAAAAATAACATCACCTGGATTTTTAAGTGATCCAAACAAGTTTCATTTAACAGTTGAGTTAGCAAGAATTAATTTTGGATATCTTGCGACAATATCTCTATGTTCCATCTGCGGAGCCGTCCTCAACAGTATAGGAAAATTTATCTATTTTGCAGCCCTTCCGGTCATGTTCAATCTTGGATTATGTATGACATTTTTAATATCAAAAAATCCGGAAAAAATTGGTCATGTATATTCCTATACATGCCTTGCAATAGGTTTTTTGCAACTAATATTTCTTCTTGTAGTTTGCCGACGTCAAGGTTTTCCAATAAAATTGTCGGTAGAGAAAACACCTGGTGAATACTCTTTTGGAGTTCTATTAAAAAAAATGGGCAATGGATTAATAGGATCGGGAATATATCAAGTGAATATATTTGTCGACTCTTTTTTCGCTTCAATGACAGCAGGCGGAGTTGCTTATTTATACTATTCAGACAGAATAAGTCAACTTCCAATTACTCTCGTTGGAAGTGCAATGGTTATAAGTCTTTTACCAGTATTAAGCAGATACATCAAAGATAAAGAATACAAAAAAGTACAAGAAATCCATGATAATGCGGTAATATTTTCGCTATTTGCAATCATTCCATGTTTTGTATCAATTTTAACTATAGGTAACGAAATTGTCTCTGTTGTTTATGAGCGTGGGAGTTTTTATGCGAGCGATACACTGGCAGTTGCAAAATTGTTAAAAATATTCTCCATAGGTTTCTTTTTTTTAGTTATCGCCAAGATATATAACGCAATATTTTTCGCAAATCTTGATACAAAAAAACCAATGCTAATATCTCTGTTTTGCATGATTATTAATTTCGCAATAAATACAGCAACTCATAAAGAATATGGTTATATCTGCGTTGCCTACGCAAGTACAATAAGTGCTATTTTTGGTGGATTTTTATCCCTATATTTTGCTATAAAATCTAAACTTATAACAATATCACGACCTTTGATGAGAAAAAGTATCTTAATAATTTTGGCGAATATAATACTATTTTGTTTTCAATTTCAAACATCAAGAATGCTAAAAATTTACTTCCAATCACCTGCTCTAATACTAATGATTATCAGCTTTACTTCAATTTCAATATATCTATTTTTAATAAAAATAATGAGAGTTTACAGTATGTCTGAAATAAAATCTGTCTTAAAAAAATCATGAAAACTACTAAAAATCTATCAATTGAATTCAACGAAAAAACCGTAACAGAAAACGGCAAATATAGACTTTGCGTTGGTGCATTAATTGAAAAAAATGGCTTGTTTTTTTGTGCCACAAGATTGGATAATTTAAATAGCGATCACCAAGAAACTCTACAATTTCCTCAAGGTGGCGTTGACTCTGGTGAATTAATGGAGGTTGCAATATTTAGAGAAATCCAAGAAGAAACTGGAATTGCAAAGAACAATCTTGATTTCATACAAAGATCAGTTGATTTTGTAAAATACAACGTTCCAAAAGACTTTTTGCGATTCATGCCACAAGGCAAAATTGGACAGGTTCAAATTTGGTATCACTTTAAATTTACTGGAACAGAATCCGATATCAACATCAGACAAGAAGGACATAGAGAGCTTGGTAAATTTTTCTTCAAAAACATCGATGAAATAATTGAAAAATCAATCTTTTTCAAACGAGAACTTTACTTGGAGATAAAGGATATCTTTGGCTTATAACCAGACGACACCGCTCTATTTTGAGAAACTTAAGGCGTGCAAAAATTTTATAAACAGAAGCCATAAATACATTCCTGTCGCCGATTTTAAATATTTATCATTACATTTTCCATGATAAATGTCGTTTCTCAAGTTGTCATATTTGAACAAATATCTCAAATTATGTAATATTTTTATATCCATGGATCTCTTGTTAAATATTTTTTCTAACTTTTCAAAGTACTGACTATTGCCAAACAACTCCTCAAGTATTAAATCTTTTTTCGGTATACCAGTGTTTGGATCGGTGTGATAAATATTTTCATTTTCACTTTTTAACAACTCAAGAAGCAAATATTCAATCTGAGCTGGAATCATATAACTTGTCGTGATATAATTTTCGTAAAAACCATAAGAAATTATTATACCAAAAGTTTCTCTTCTATTCTTTGGTATAACTTTATTTTTCACCAAATCTATTGTTGTTTTTTTTAAGATTTTATCAATAGCACGAAGATGGATTTTCTTTTTTATATCATCTAAAATCTTTTTTACCAGTGTTGTACAAATTAAACCATAACTCATTCTAAACAATTCGAGTATTTCTTGTAGTATTTTATTTTCACTTTCATCTGCATGATAAAGCCTCTCTTTGCCATCAATTCCAACATAAGAAATATTAAAAAAATCAATAAACGAATCTATATCATTATTTTTAACCCCAGATTTATTACGAACAGATTCTTCAATCTTACTTGCAGATAGTGAGTTATCCGATAAAACCAAATAATCTATTAAAATTGTAGCATTATTTGTTTCATTAAAATTTTTCCACATTTCCAATGTATAGGAATTACAAAACTTTATCCACTCTGTTATGTCTGATGTGCTTTCAATTTCAGACATATAATCTATTGGATTTAACTTTGAGCGTTCTTTTTTAAGCTCTTTTATTCTTTTTCCTACATCGCTCTTATGTTTGTTCGGCATATATAACTCCAAGAGTTTTTCAATTCTTACCAATGTGGCTAAATCTTTTTGAGGATACTCTTTTAACAATTCTTCCCAGTGTTTTATTTCATTTTCATCTGAATTCAAGCTCATTCACTCACGCTCAACTCCAATATCCTACGCCAAGCGACAAAGCTAGGTTTTTCATCAATCCCATTTGGAGCCATTTGCAAAATTGCATTTTTAATATCATCTGTAGGATTTTTTTGTAATATAAACTCTATTGATTGTGAGATATTTTCAGGAGTAAAGTCATCCTGAACCAATTCTGGAATAACTTTCCTGTTAGAAACAATATTAACGAGATTTATAAACTTTATTTTTATCATGGATTTAATAATCCAATACGACATCTTGTTGATCT
>CAMCTP010000076.1 GCA_945878495.1 Rickettsia typhi
TGCTCTCTTTTATATTTATCGTACTGCAAATACATATCCCTGTATGCGTAATATAAATCGACAGAATTTGAATCGAGATCATCAGTGATTGGTAAGATATCAATTCTAACATTAAAGGCTTTGAAGGGAAATAATGAAGCGCCAAAAATTGGCTTATTTGTTTGAATGGTATAAAAACCATTTTGAGAAAAATTAGCATAAGATAATGGTAATACTTCCGGATTCCAAAAATTAGCATTCAATTCTATAGTCGGTAAGTCAAACGCACCTCTAATGGAAGATTGTCCAAGTAATGGCAATACTATATAATCACCGCTTGGAAAACCATAAATAGCCAAGGTATCAGAGAATCTTTTATCAATCGACTTAATTCCAAGCTCATCAGCAATGTCAAATATTCCAAATAATCCTATTGTAGTATTTATAATAAATCGCATCAATAAAATACCTCCTCCCTGAGTATCAATTTGAGATCCTGCGATCAAAATATCACCAGGTACTGTTGAATTATTGAGCAAATTTTTAATTTTTAACTAAAATCTTCTGTGGTAAAATGTTGATATTTTATAGCCATTGGTCTTACTATATTTCTATCAATTGTTAAATTAAAATTGAAGATTTTTCTATTGATTTTTTCAAAAGGATCTACATTTAAAGGCTTTTGATTAAACTCATCAAACTCCGAGTCTTCAAAAGCTTTTCCTGCAATTTGTGATAGGATAAAAAATAATATAAGTTATTTTTATCAATTTTCTAAAATTAATCTATATAAAACCGAGGTAATTTTTTCTAAAAAGCAATTAATTTCATCACAAATAAAAATACACCTTGAAATAGAATTAATAGAGATATTAATTTATACAAAAGTCTTGATTGAATCTTGTAAATCTCATGCTTTGTAGCTAGATTTTTATTTTCTTCAGCAATTACAAAAAATACAATTTCGTATATTTGCTTGACTTGTTTTTTTGAGAATTTTACTTCATTTTTTTTAATAGCTTTTGTCTCCATAATAAATAATTTGCTATTTATTAAATAAGTAAAAATCCTATCCGGAAGTTTTATTTTATTATGCAAAATGTAGCAAATTTATTTCGTAGACTTTGCTGTATACCATTGAGAATGCGAGATAATAAAACTCCAATACAGAACATTTCAGCTAGGAATTCAATGAAGTAGACTTTTATCAAGATATCATAGAATCAAAAGAGGCTAGTCACAGAACAATCAAGCTACAAAAACATCATCCAAAATTTATCAAGTATATTGAAGAAAAAGATTTCAATATCGAAGATGATAAGTGAGAATTTCTTCCTGAAGTAAATAATTATCAATCACTGATAATAAATAAGCCAAATAAAAAAGCTCAAAGATCTAGTTTTGCAAGCGGATATATCGCATCAGAGCCATCGTTAAATGTTGATGAATTGGATGTTTCTATAGAGAAAATTAATCCAGATTTCCACAAACGGCAATCTTCTGAGGTGTCAATCTTTTATCGCAAAAACAATATTAAATCTATTACAAAAAATCTAATATCTAAGGAGAAAAACAATTCAAGATTAAAACAATATCAAAGCGATGATTCATATACTAGACGTCATAAATCAAATAATATGAGACAATTACAAAACGTATTATCAGATTCAATATCATCAATATAAAAATTTCCAACAAAACCATTGCAAAAAAATCTAATTTTTCTCACTTTTCTTGACAATTAACTTTTAAATTATATAATCATATATCTTGTTAAAAAATATAAAATATGCGTGGAATATTATTACATACATTTTACTCGGTAAAACGTGATAGATTGATTACAGGTCTAATTGTATCTGTTATTTTTGTATCATTTATAGCTGCATTTCTTGGATCAACTGCCATGACAGAGCCAAATGAAATGAGAATTATATACGCTGCTGCATCTGCAAGATTTGTTTCAATGATTGGAATAATGGTTTTTATATCATTTCACATGAAAAAACTATTCGAAAATAAAGAAATTGATGTCATGCTTTCAAGAATTCCATCAAGAACATCGATTGTAATATCATTTGTAACATCTTTTATTCTCGTGGGAGTTGCAATTTCCTTCGCTACAACCTTAATAATGGGGTTTGTTTATATGCAAAATCTTGTTAACATACTTTACTGGGGAATGACTCTGGCTCTTGAATCTATTATCATTGTTGCATTTACAACATTTTTTTCAATAGTTATGAGAAGTCCTTCGCTTGGAATGTTGATGACTTTTGCGACATATTTTATCGGTAGAGTGATAGGAAATTTCGTTGCATATATCGATTTATCAAGGGTTCACGCTTCCTTTGTTTATGCAGCTGAAGTGTTTATAAAAATCATTTCCGTTATAATGCCGAGGCTTGATCTTTTTGGGAAAACAGAAATTATAGTCTACGGAGCTTATGACTTAAAAAGCTCTGGAATTATGCTATTCCAAGCAATACTTTACTCCGTTTTTATCACATTTTTGGGTATCCTTGAAATGCAAAGAAAAGAATTTTAATTGACTTATGATATCTAGATTTTTAAATTCTTGGCACAGAGAATACAGATTCACTCAAGCTGTCTTAATAACCTCTCTAGTCCTGCTTTTTACCCTTTGGTTCACATCTCTAAGATACATTAAACCTAATTTTATAATAACCCCAACACCACCGGGAAAACATCTGATCAAGCTATTTTCCATGGGAGATGATGCTTTTATATACAGGCATTTTGGATATAAAATACAAATGGCCGGTGATACCTACGGAGTTACAACGCCTCTAAAAGATTACTCATTTGCAAAATTACAAAAATGGTTCTTTTTATTGAATGAATTTGATAATAAATCAGAATATGTACCTGCCATAGGAGGTTTGTATTTCTCAAACTCTCAAAATCCAAATGATAATATGTATATTGTTGACTATCTTCTGCACTTTGCAAAACAAGATGTAAATAAATTCTGGAGATGGATCACAACTGCCATGTATTTGTCCAACACAAAAATACACGATGTTACAAGACTGAAAGAAGCTACAGATCTAATGATGACAACAGATAAAAATATTGTTCCTTTGTGGGCAAGAACACTTGGAATATTCATGATGAAGGCTGATGACCCTTGTGCTGCAATAGAATTCTTGACTCAAATATCTCAACAAGAGCTACAAGATATCATGG
>CAMCTP010000077.1 GCA_945878495.1 Rickettsia typhi
ATGGTATTCTTTATCCCGAGCTTGTCATGATGGGAAAGCGTCAACTTGGACTTGGTCTTCCATATTATATGAGATATAAAAATCGCTCCGATGTAATAATAACTCCAACTATTTATACCAATATATCAGGTATTTCCGGAGCCAAAATAAACGAAACAGCGACAACAATGGATCAAACTAGAATGAGAGAAAATACAGTTGCAATAAAAGCAAGGCACTTATTTTACGAAGGCAATGAAGATAGGGATGAGGGAGTTTTAAAAATTTCCGGCATTGTAACCGACAATACAAACCTTATCAACCCATTGACAAAGATTTACAAAACGGAAAATGGTCATTATGTCGATGGAAATAGATGGCATATCGATATAGATGGAGAATTTGGGATCACAAAAGATACCTATGGAAAGCTAAAATACGAAAGCGTATCAGACCCAAATTTCATGATGATATACGGTATTAAGCTTGACAATACCTACGCCAGAAATTCAATGGAAATTGTAAAAGCTAACGAAGATTCTTACAACAAAGCTGAAATTGTAACATTTCAGCCTCTTTTATTTTACACGCAAGATGCCTCGATGCCAATGGCATCACCACATATAAGATCGGTTTTTGAGAAAAAAATCGACAATATAATAGGAGGTAGAGCATTTATCGACCAAAGGTTTGTATCATTAAATAGAGAAATAGGTTACGACAGCAACATATACAACCTTCAATCCGGTTATAATTTATCAAAAAGAACCGATCTCGGAATATACTTTACATCGAATGCAAGTTTTATGCTTGATTACCAAGATAGTAAAAAAAATTTAACACAAGCAAATTCTTTAAGCGGAAAAGCTTTTTCAATGCAACAAAATATTAACTTCATAAACCAAGCCAATAATCAAGCAATATTATATCCAAACGCAGATAATGTCTATCAGTATAGCGGAAACAGAATGATGTACAACGGCATAGGGTACAATGGTCAAGGCTATCAAAATGCAAGAAATTACTACAATCTATCCATTGATACCGCAAAACCATTTTTCACCGGTTTTGGTAGCTTTGGGCAGGTAATAGTCGAACCTAGAATATCAATAAAACAGTCTCCCTACATGAATTATCAAGGCATGCTACTTGAAGACTCTTTTGGTTCTCAAATTCAAACAGCAAACCTATATTCAAACAATCTTTCAGACGGATATGGGGTCATGGATTCCGGTAAAAGAGTAGCATACGGAGTGACGGCATATTCCAAAATTGGTCAAAGTGGATTAAACTTCGCACTTGGTGGAGGTGTTGTAAATTATGTTGGAGCGAAAAATGCATTCTATTACGACTACAACGGTTTTGGTGGAAATATGTCAAACTACGTTGGAAATATTAAACTTTATAATAAAAATTTTGAATTTGAGCATGAATATAGAATTAATACAAACCACGCAATGGATTTGGCAAATAATGTCTACGATCCATATTTCCACAAAACATCGATTACAACGAATATCCAAAAACTTCAAACATCCATATCTTACAATAAAATGCCATCCGATCCATTTGGATACATGGGAAGCCTGAGAACAGTTACACCGTCAATATCGTACTTCTTTGATAATGGTGTTGTCGCAAGCCTTATGGGAATAATGGTTACATCAACAAGCGAGTCATACTATTCCGAATCTTACAATACTTGGTTGAGAAAAACCATATCAATTGTAAAACATAACGGATGCATGTTCTACGGCTTTAATTACATTGAAAATAACTATATAATCCCCGGAATATCACGGGCACCAATGATTAGATTTGTTTTTGGTTTGAGTGCTGTATGAATAAATATATCCTTGCCATTGAATCTTCATGCGATGATAGTTGCGTTTGCGTCATGGATCTTGAGTATAATATTAAATATGAGAAAAATATATCTCAAATCGATCTACATAACGAATACGGCGGCGTTGTTCCTGAGCTTGCATCAAGATCTCACCTTCAATACCTACAAATAATATTGAAAGATTTAGCAAAAACAATCGATATAAAAGACATTGTAGCAGTCTCGCCAACTTTTGCACCGGGTTTAATAGGAGGACTTTTAACAGCCGTTGGTATATCAAAAGGAATCTGCCAAATGCATGGTAAAAAATTTATACCAATCCATCATCTTCAGGGTCATCTTGAAAGCATAAATATAGGGAAAAATGATCACACACCCTACCCTAATTTAACACTTTTGGTTTCCGGCGGACATTGTCAATTTATATACGCAAAAACTTTTGGAGAATATGAAATTATCGGAAAAACGATTGATGATTCAGTTGGCGAAGCATTTGATAAGTGCGGAAAAACCATAGGACTCAGATATCCTGCTGGACCAGAAATAGAAAAACACGCCATTAACGGAGAAAATATCGATGAAATAGGCAGGCCAATGACCGAGAAA
The DNA here is from genome assembly GCA_945878495.1 of Rickettsia typhi. Classification (GTDB taxonomy): domain Bacteria; phylum Pseudomonadota; class Alphaproteobacteria; order Rickettsiales; family Deianiraeaceae; genus CAMCTP01. The sequence goes on from CAMCTP010000077.1 coordinate 2,432, forward strand.
ACAATGAATTTCTCCTTCTCCGGCTTTAAAACAAATGTGCTAAATTTTGTGAATAAAAATCGTGAAAAGCTCAATGATCCGATATTTTTCAAAAATATTTGCCACACAATTCAAAGTAGATTATCGGAAAATCTAGGTTATAAAACACGACTCGCCATAGATTTTGTTAATAAAAAATATGGCAAATTTGACAATTTTATCCTCTGTGGAGGTGTTTCTGCAAATCAAACAATTATCAAAAATATGCAAAATATTTGCCAAGATTATGATATAAAACTAAACCATCCACCCCTAAAATATTCCATGGATAACGCTGCAATGATAGCTGTTGCAGGGGTGAAAAATTTTAAATTAGGAAATTATTCAAACCTCGATATAGCACCACAAAACAGGTTTAACATTCAAGATCTTGTTTCTTTTTATCAAACCTCCATTAACCAAAAATCAACAAAGTAAAACACAAAACTCTTGACTAATACTTTTTTTGATTTTGTATTCTTTACAATAATTACATCAATATGACGCCAAATAAATATAGAACAAAAACATGCGGAGAATTGAGATCTGAAAATGCCGGACAAACCCCACTGTTGTCGGGATGGCTTCATTCAAAAAGAGATCATGGTGGAGTTTTATTCATAGACATTAGAGAT
>CAMCTP010000078.1 GCA_945878495.1 Rickettsia typhi
TTTATCTTAGTTTTTACTTGGACGGCGATACCTAGTGCTTGGTTATACTCGTCTAGATGTTTGAATCGATATGTAAAGCGTCTATATCTTGACTCATCATCCGATACTACATTATCAACTATATACATATTCGGTACTCTTTTGTTGAGTTTATCTAAAATCCATTCTTTGTAACCATTATAAGCCTTGCAACTTATAATAACTGATAATTCTTTGTGCTGGGATTGAAATCCTAGTTTCTTGAAAAGAAAACTGAAGCTTGATAAAAAGTGTTTTTTGTTGTTATATATCATAAAAAGAAAAATAATCAGAAAACCTTAGATTAATATTTAGTTTATTTGACATGGGCTGGATATTACGATTATTATGCGATTAATCAAAGCCACTCTAATTATTATTGTCAAGATCCAGGATTTTGCAAAAAATAATTGATTAATATATTATATGGATAAGGCTAGATATTATCTGGGTGCAAATGCGGTTAAATCTCAAAAAAATCTCTATTATATTCTTGGCGGTTATTTCGTCTTGCTCATTATTTAAGGTGAACTTTACCTCAACCGAAGACAAGTACATCAGGGAAATGGTTGATGGATCGAAAATTAACCTTCATATAAAGGAAAATTACGAGAGAATCTTCATGAATAACTTTTATGATATGACTGACAATAGGGATAGAATAAGCGGAAAGACTCCAATTAAAACAACAATATCGATATCAATGCAGAAAGTTCCAAGTGGGCAGGATATGTCAGCACTGGCAATGTATTACGATATGCGTAGTTATTGTAATTATACTGTTTATGTCGATCGTGAAGCTACACGGGCTGATGATTTGGTTCTTGAAATGGAGAAAAATGCAAAATTTCCAAGTCAACGACAATTCTACAAGGATCCACTAAAAAACAAAGATCATAATAGAATAGCTATTTTAAACGACAGGGTTGTCGCATCTCAACAATATGCAGGTAATCCGATCAATTTATTTGCTGAATATGTCGCTGAAACACGAGCACAGGAAAATCTTGGTCAGGTACTTGCAAGGGAATTTTATTACAACACGCTTCTGGGGTTGAGGCTGCATATTTTACAATGCAAGAAAATCAAAAGCATTTTAATGGAAACAAGATTTTCAGTTTTTGCAAATGATAGAGATGAATCAAATGAAGATAGAGATTTAATTCACGATTCCGATATCGCTGATATTGATTTGAAAAATATCAAGAAAAAAGACTATTTAATATATGAAAATCATTGCACATTCTTTTAAATTAGCCATCATTTTATCAATTATTTGGAGCTCGGGTTTTGCGGTTGCTCCCGAGGTCGTGTTAAATAATCGCAAGCAGGCAACGCCAATGATAAAAGAAAAAATTAGCACCATGCCAACAAAATTTCATAAAATGAACAATCTTAGAAGAGTTCAGGGTAGTCCTTTTTTAGCCAAGGGAGAGTATCTTTTTTTCGAAGGATATATAACTGATTTACTTGGCAATCCCGTTGAAAATGCAAAAATTTATCTCTGGCAAACAAACATGTTCGGCTATTATAACCACCTAATTAGACAAACGGAGGATGATTCAAAATATGACATAGATTTTATTGGAACTGGAAGCTATGTTACTGATAATATGGGTTATTATAATTTTACAACAATAATGCCTGGGTATTACAAAAATAGAGCCCCGCACTTAATCCTTCTGATAAAGCATGAGTTCTTTCCTGAAGATTTTCAAACAGAAATTTTCTTCCCCGGTCATCCAAAAAATCTTGAGGACGATATTTACACAACATTGAGTGAACAAAAAAGACATGCTGCTACATGTAAAATTACCGATCTAAATCCAAAAAATCCAGCAGATGGAAAATATGCATTATTTAATATAAGACTTGATTGGATACATCCGTACAGAAATTAAAAAACTTGCATTACTAATTCTGCTATTTTTGTGTTTCAACAATAAAGCGTTTGCATCTGCATGGGTTGTTGAAAAAGGTAAAAATCAGTTAATCTTGCAAAATTTTAACCTGCATGGAAATTTAAACGGCAATAGATACAACGGACAAGATGATCCAATATACCTAGATACAACTGCTATTTCAGGATATTTTGAGAATGGAATTTTTGACTCAACATCTATTGGTTTTAACTTTTATCTCGCAAATAAAAGAGTTGATGATAGAGTATTTTTTGAAAATAATGACAAGACAAGACTCGATGTATTGGAGATTTTTCTCAAGCAGAACATTTTTAAGAAATCAGGTTTTGTTTTATCAAATCAAACAAATATTGGAATACCAGCTCACAAGGACTATCAAATGCACCATACCCAAGGTGATTACAAAGCAGGCTGGAGCATGGAAAATAGATTTATGATTGGTTTTGGATCCGAAAAGGGTAATCTGGTTGACGGAATATTGGGTGGATCAGGTTCATTTGTGAATTTTGAAATAGGTTATAGAATCAATTCTGCTGGCTCTAGTCCGAATAATATAAATGCATCAGGGTATAATGAAATTAGATCGCAGCTTGAATTTGGTACGGCGGTAAAAAATGAATATCTTAAAATGCTGATGGTGCAAATTTTTAGAACAAACAAACTCTATAAAGTTTTGGATGAGCAAGCGTTAATTTTTGATAATGGGTATAAATATAACGATCTGACAAATATTATAGCCAGCGGATTGTTCGATACAGGTAATAATACATTGTTTCAGTTCGGCTTGTTTTACGAAATAAAAGACAAATTTCTAGGTCAAAGTCAAGAAGGAAATCGTAGCAAAGGATTAATTTTAGGATTGTGGTTTTAGAAAAAAATTGCAAATAAAAAACCATTTGATAAATATAGGTAAATATTTAAAACAACAATGTCAGAAAATAGCATAAAATTATCTTGCAGTGGAGATCAAGACGGCAAGCATCCTATGATATACATAAAACTTGACGACAACGGTAAAGGTGTTTGTATGTACTGCGGAAAGGTTTTCTCATCAAATGACAAATAAACCAAGAATATTAAATTTAATGCTTTCCAAGGGTCAAGGTGGTATGGAAGAAATGGGATTTCAATATGGTAAAACTT